>JBAWYY010000078.1:0-9592 GCA_037143285.1 Alphaproteobacteria bacterium
GCGGCGAGTTCCAAGCGGGCAGGGCGGTGTTTGACGTGATCGCCGCGCGCTTTGGCGGGTAGGGCGCGTCAGAGCACTTTGGTGATGCGCTCGGCGGCCGGCGGCAGGAAGGCGTCGCTAAAGATCTCTTCCGGGCCGGGCGTGCGCGGCAGGTTATTCGCCTCCCGCACGATGCCAATGGACCGGACGAGACGGGCGGGATCCGGCGCGCCAACGCCAAGGGTCGCGGCCTCCGGATGACCCATCTCATCCTTAAGCGTTGCGATCAGTCGCTCTTTCTCAACGACCTTGCTGATAAGAGGCTCGCGCTTGGCGACAGAGTCCACCGCGCCATCAAGATCCTTCAAGGTATCGGCCAAGCCGAGATTGAACGCGCGAACGATGGCGCGAACGGCATCGGGACGTTCGGTCGTCAGCTTGCGCGAGACGATAAGGCAGTTGGAATAGAGATCCATGCCGTGATCGCCGTAGTTGATAAAGCGGAACGATTGGTCTGAATCGATGCCGGCAAGTTTGGCCGAAAAGCGGATGGTGTTGACGAAACCGAAGACGCCGTCGACTTGATTGCGCTGGAGCATCTGCTCACGCAGGTTCGGCTGCATATTGGTGATCGTCACCTTACTCGCGTCCACGCCCGCAAGCTTGCAGAAGGCGGGGAACAGGAGCAGCGCGCCGTCATTGGCCGGGCCGCCGATGGTCTTGCCCTCGAGGTCCTTCGGGGTCTTGATCGGGCCGTCCGATTTGACCGCAATGGTAAAGGGTGGCCGGTTGAACATCATGTAGACGCCGACCGGGGTCGTCGGCTCCGGCGCCGGCTTGCGTCCGGCCAGCACCATCAGCGCGTTGATGTCGCCAAAGCCCATGTCATAGGAGCCCGATGCAACCCGGCCGACCGCTGCACCCGAGCCGTCGCCCTGATCGATCTCAAGCTCAATGCCGGCTTGGCGCAGATAGCCCTTGTCCTGCGCGAGGAAGAACCAGCTTTGCGGACCCTGGTAACGCCAGTTCAGCACCATTTTCAGTCGGACAGGGGCTTGCGCGAGCGCGGGGGCAGCCAGAAGACCGGTGCTGGCGAGCGCGAAGGAACGGCGGGAAAGCGTGATCGACATGGCTGAATCCATCAGGGATGAGACTGCCGACAAACTAGGCGCGAGAAGGGCGTCCGCACAATGCCAAATTGGCGCCCCGCATTGGCGCCAAAAGAGGCAGTCCGGTGAGGTGAGCAAAATGTGCGTCAGGTCTTCCGGTAAAGGAGACGGGCCCGAATGGTGCCGGGAAAAGCCTTGATGTCCTCGACCACGGAGGCGGCATCTGCAACCGATCCATCGGCATCAAGCACCACGTAACCCACATCGCCGTCGGTTTGATAATATTGGGCGGCGATATTGATTTCGCGGGATGCAAAGACGTCGTTGAGACGGCGCAGTTCGCCGGGCAGGTTCCGCTGGACTTGAATGAAGCGCGTGCCCGCCGGACGCACGGGCAATTGGACCTGCGGGAAGTTCACCGCACCCCAGGTCGATCCGACATCGGAGTAGTCGACGAATTTGCGCGCAACCTCAGCGCCAATACGTTCCTGCGCCTCTTCCGTCGACCCGCCGACATGGGGCGTGAGGATCACGTTATCGAGACCCTGCAGAGGCGATACGAAGCGGTCGTTGTTGGATTTGGGTTCCACGGGGAAGACATCGACGGCCGCGCCGCGCAGGTGTCCAACTTTCAGTGCACGGGCGAGAGCATTGAGGTCGAGAATGGTGCCACGGGCATTGTTGATCAGGAACGCCCCGCGCTTCATGGCCCGGATCTCGGCTTCCCCGATCATGTCGACGGTACTGGATGTTTCCGGTACATGGAGCGAGACCACATCTGAACGCGCGAGGAGATCCTTCAGGTTCTCGGCGGGCTCCACATTGCCGTGGCGGAGTTTGTCGGTCTGATCGAAATAGATCACCCGCATGCCCATGGCCTCGGCGAGGGCCGCAAGCTGCGTGCCGATATTGCCATAGCCGACAATGCCAAGGGTCTTGCCGCGCACTTCGTGGCTGTCGATGGCGGACTTATCCCATTCGCCAAGATGAGCTTTGCCGGATTTCGGGAAAATACGCCGGAACAGCATTACCGTTTCAGCAATCGTGAGTTCGGCAACCGATCGCGTGTTGGAGAAGGGCGCGTTAAACACGGGAATGCCCACCCGGTTTGCTGCGGCGAGGTCGACTTGATTGGTGCCGACCGAAAAACAGCCAATTGCGAAGAGACGGTCAGCCACTGCAAGGACGTCCTCGGTAATCTCCGTTCGAGATCGAATGCCGAGGATATGCACGCCTGCGATGGCCTTTTTCAGCGCCGCGGGATCGAGTGCCTTCGGCAGGCGCTCAATCTGCGTGTAGCCAGACCCCTCTAACAAATTCGCAGCGGTATCCGAGATGCCTTCCAGGAGCAGAACCTTAATGCGGTCCTTCGGAAGCGAAAGCGTTGGGGCTGTTGTCATGGCTGGCTCACGTCACCGCAGTTGGCGGGACGGCTCCCATGGCAGAGTAGGCGAGCGCGGGCAATCAGGTTTTGTCGGATGCGGCAATTTACGTTGGAGGCTCGCCGTAAGGATCTGCCGCTAGGACCAGGGAAACGACACTTTATGGTCTGCGTCGGCGGTTTTCCGTCAGCGGGCGGAACTGAGTGTCAGTCCGGTCGGCTGCCCTTAACGACTGTCCTTGGAAGCAATCATTCCGGAAAATGTATCATAGGTCCGGCGCAGTTCTGCGATTGCCTCATCGATCTCGCGGCGCTGAACTTCCAGATGCTGGATCTGCTCAAGGCATCGTTCACGCGAGAGTTTCAATTGCTGATCGTCAACCCCGGTTTGACGTTCGTGCGCATCCACCATCTCGGAGATCTCGGACAACGTAAAGCCGAGCCGTTTACCCTTGAGAATCAAAGCTAATTTGTCGCGATCAGTCTGGGAATAGAAGCGCGTGAGCCCATCGCGTTGGGGAGAAAGAAGGCCCTTGTCTTCGTAAAAACGCAGGGCACGCAATGTGACGCCGAACTCGCGTGAGAGGTCGCCAATCGTAAACCGTTGCTGCCCTGCATATGCGGTCACGGCCAAATCCTCATCTCATGATCCTGCCTCATCTAGGATGCGCGATAAATCGCATTCAAACCAGAGAAACAGAAAAATTACTGTGCCTTAGGTCGCCGCCCCGCCGGCGGTTCTCATTGTAAACTTTCCGCCGAAGGATCGTAACACGACGTGATCGTCGGTCCTACAAACCAAAAGCGTCGGATTGCTACCTTCGAGAAATTTCCGACAAAACTTCGTTACCAAAAGTCGTTTTGGTAACCCGATTGAAAGGGCGGTTAACAAAGTGTTCCGGCCATTAACTGCTTCTTTACCATGTTCCTTAAGATTTGCCTTCGAGCGGTTCGTGGCCCTTTCTGGTGGAGGGTATGATTCGCTTGAAGATGTGGACCGATCCAGGACCGGAATCGGTGCGTCGAGTTCGGAAGATCCAGGCGGGCTTATATGCGACACGCCGTTCCATGGAACGTGAAAGGCGTCGACCGGACGGCGCGGGAAGCTGCGCGGGAGGCCGCAGAGCGCGCCGGCATGTCCCTTGGCGATTGGCTCAATGCCGTCATTTCCGATCATGTCCAAGACCCCTCCGAACCCGGTCTCGATGCCGTTGCCCGTCGGCTCGAGAGCGTTGCTCAGCGCATTGAGCGTCATAATCGCCGATCAACCGACACTGCGGGGCCATCGGCACGTCTCCCGAAGGAGGGTGATAACGATCTCATCCGGGCGCTTGATGCCGTTACTCGCTTGGCGGACCTCTCGGAACGCCGCTCGGCGGCAGCCATCGAGGCCGTTGAAGCGATGGCTAGCGATCGCCCCGCTCCCGCCTATAGCGCTGCACCTCGACCGAACGAGCCTGTCTCCAGTGACCTCGCCCATCGGATGGAGCGCCTTGAAGCGCGGATTGCCGATCTCGCCGGGACCAAGCGCGACACTCCTTCGTCTATTGAACGTAAGCTCGGTGACGTCGCGGATACGCTGAAGCTCCTCACTCGTGACATTTCTCAGCGCCGCGGCCCATCCGATCCTTCCTATGACCGTCGTTTGGCTGCGATGGCGGGCGCGTTGCAGAGCATTGAACAGCGGCTTGCCGAGCGCGAGCAGGTGCGCGTCGTTCCCCCGGAAGACAGCAGGCTTGGCGATATTGCCAAGTCGATTGACGCGATGCGTGCGGCTGTTGCTGCGGCTTCCCAGGCACCGCGCGCCTTTTCGCCGGCTCAAGACTTCGGCTCCAATATGAATGCGACGATCGCCGAGATCGTCGAACGTCAGCGGATGTTGGACCATGGCTTGCCTGAGACCAATCTCGGGTCACCTCAATCGGCAACCAATCCCTTTGTCGACCGGCTTGATGCCATTTCGCGACAGCTGAATGCCGTGAGGGGCGCCGAAACGAATGGCGCTACGTCGAACCGGGAAATCCATGCGGAACTGCAGGAACTCTCTAAGCGCATCGGTGCGATGAGCAGTCGAGCCAGTGGGACGGGTCACGAAGACGAACTCCGCAACGAACTCAAAGGACTGTCGCGCCAGCTCGGAGCCCTGCATTCGCAGGGTGATCCGCGTCTTGGCGCCGAATTGCGTTCGCTGTCGGACCATATTGGCGCCTTGCGCGGCGACATGGCGCCGCTTCAGTCGTTCGACAAGCTTCAGAATGACTTGCATGCGCTGACCGAGCAGTTGGCCTCGACCCATCGGCACGGACACCTGCTGCAAGAGATTAATTCGGCGGTTCACCGCTTGCCGGCTGTGGATGATCTCGCCGATGAAATCCGCGCGATTTCAAAGAAGCTCGATCTCGCCGCGAATCGTGGCGTGCCGGATGATCGGCTTGATCGATTGTTCGATGAAACCCGGCATTTGCGTGATCTTCTCGAAGATGGCGTCTCCCCCGCCGGTGTCGAGCGCCTCGCCAGCGAGGTTCGCGCGTTGTCCGAGCGCGTCGACGGCCTGCCCGCGATCCCAAGCCGCGTCGAAGATATGGCACTGCGGTTGGAGAACCGCATCGCTGAAATTGCCGAACGCCTTCAGACACCTGCCCGCGAGCCGCTGGCAAGTAATCCGCAACTCGAAGATGCCATTCGTCTCCTGACTGATAAGCTTGAGACTATGCACACCGGCGCCGGCAACGAGCCTCGCGCCCTTGCGGATCTCGAGCGGCAAATCATCACGCTTGCCCAAAAAATCGATCAATCGACCAGTCGTTCGGATCAGCTTGGTGCGATTGAGCGCGGTCTGTCGGATCTTTTCGTTCAATTGGAAGAGATGCGCGCGAGCACGCTTGATGCGTCTCATAAGGCATCGAAGTCACCAGCTAGCGGACAGGCCGTTGCAGGCCTGAGTGGGCCTGAACGCGAAGCCACCCGTCGCGAGGTTGACGCAGTCCGTGATCCGACGACGCCTTCTGAACAGCGCGCTCAGTCGAGCCTCGATGGTGTTCAGCAGACCCTAGAGCGTGTCGTCGACCGCATCTCCCGCATGGAAATGGCGCCGACGGCGTCAACCGCGCCACTTGTTGCAACCCAAGGCGTGGTGCCTTCCCCGACTGTCCAGCCTGCGGTGCAATCAACACCTGCAACGCCTTCTCGTGCCGCTGTCGCGCCAGCGCCGTCGCGCTCGATCGACGCGCCTTTGGGAATGCCATCTGCTGCCCCAAGTGCCGATCTCTCGATCGAGCCATCGGTGAAGCCAAGCCCGTCGCCGCGGATCGAGCCGCCGGTTGTTCGCCCATCGGCGCCGTCGAGCTTCGCCGATTCCGACCAATTGCTTGAGCCTGGCACCGGCGCACCACGTGTCCGGCCTCCAGCACCGTCTGCTATGGCGGCCGGGACCTCGCGGCCCGATTTCATTGCAGCTGCACGGCGTGCTGCCCAGGCAGCGGCTATTGAGGCGAAAGCGCAACCGCAACCCTCTCGCGCGGATCAGGCAGCCTCGCTGTTCAATCGGCTCAAGGAAAAGGTGGCAAAACCCAAGGCCGAGCCTTTCGTGGAGCCGGCATCCGAACGATTCGAAGAACCGCGCCAAGCGCGGGCGAAGAATTCCGGTGCAACGCCTCGGATCACCGACGAAGATCATCTGGCCGAACCAGACGCGGCCCAATCGCTGTTCAGCGGCAAGCGTCGCACGATCATCATTGGCATCGCCGCAGCACTCCTGATCATCGCAGCCGGCATCTCGATGATGGGCAAGCGGGCGAGCTCCGACGGTGAAGCGGCGAGCCAGCCGACCACGCCGCCTGCAGCCCAAGTCGCTCCGCAACAGCCGACCACCGCAACACCAGAGGTGCCGGTCACGAGCCAATCGGCCCCGACCCAGATTGCTCCGAACTCAACCGAGCCGAGCCCAACGGCCCCGGCTCGAGAAAGCCAGGCGCCCCCGCCTCGTCAGGTTGGTGTCGCCTTCTTACCGAGCCCCGTTGGGCCGCAGCCCACCGCCCGTTCGCAAAGCGATGCTCAACTCACGACGGGCTCGGTGGGTACCCAAGCCGCCATTCCGCCGGCGCCGGGCACCAGCATTTCGCCAAGCGGTTGGCAACCTGTGGGCACCGACGGTCGCCCGGCATCGCCGCTAGGGGGCTTCCCTCAGCGTCTGCGTCAGGCGGCCGAGCAAGGCGATCTTGCCGCCGCCTTTGAAGTTGGAACGCGCCATCTTGAGGGACGCGGCGTGCCGGCCAATCCGGGCGAAGCTGCACGGTGGTATCAGCGCGCTGCGGAGGGCGGCATTGCGCCGGCTCAATATCGACTTGGCAGCCTCCTTGAAAAAGGGACTGGCGTACCGCGTGATGTGGCCCGCGCAAGGTCGCTCTATGAACGTGCGGCTGAGGCCGGCAATGGCAAGGCCATGCACAATCTCGCAGTCCTGTTTGCGCAGGGCGCTGTCGGCGATCGTCCGGATTATCGTGCGGCCTCGCTTTGGTTCCGCCGTGCCGCCGAGATCGGCGTTGCGGACAGCCAGTACAATCTCGGGATCCTCTATGCCCGCGGCCTTGGCGTCGACCAGAACCTAGCCGAAAGCTACAAGTGGTTCGCGCTTGCCGCTCTCGGCGGCGATCAGGATGCCGGCAGCAAGCGCGATGAGGTGGCCGGTCGGATCGACGCGCAGACGCTTGTGGCGGCCCGCCTCGCTGTTCAGACCTTCACGCCTCGTGCCGAGCCCGATGCCGCGGTTCGTGTCGCTGCACCCGCAGGCGGTTGGGGTGACGAGGTCCGCCCGGCACCATCGCAAGCGAGCCAGCAACGCCGTACGCCCGGTGCAACTCAACGATGACGTCTGATGCGCACCATGGTGCTTGACGGCGGCTGACCATGCCGGGCATTTGATGCAATGGCGCGAGGAGCCCGCGTGCAACTCTATCTGCCCATCGCCGAAATGCCCGTGAACATGCTCGTGATTTTGGGCATGGGGCTCGCTGTCGGGATCATATCCGGCATGTTCGGGGTGGGCGGCGGGTTTCTCCTCACCCCGCTTCTCATCTTTCTCGGCATCCCGCCGGCGGTTGCAGTTGCGAGCGTCTCCGGCCAGATCGCAGCGTCTTCTCTGTCCGGCACCTTGAGCTATTGGCGCCGCAAAGCGATCGATCCAAAGCTTGCGATGGTTCTCTTAAGCGGCAGTATCATCGGCTCCGCGCTTGGCGTCTTCGCCTTCGCGCTGCTCCGCCGCATCGGTCAACTCGACCTGTTCATCGGCTTGTCCTACGTGTCGCTCCTGGGCGCCATTGGGATGCTTTTGGTCATTGAAAGCGGGCGCACTATTGCGCGAGCAAAACGTTCCAATGCGACATCGTCTGCGACTAGCGAAGCGCGGCTGAGGCCGCGCGCGTCACGTCTGCCCTTCATGATCCATTTCCCCAGAGCTCGTATCACCGTCTCCGCACTCCCGGTGATCGGGATCGGTCTCGGCATTGGCTTTCTCGGTTCGATGATGGGCATCGGCGGCGGCTTCATTCTGGTGCCGGCCTTGATTTACCTCCTCCGGGTGTCGACGACGGTCGTGATTGGAACCTCAAGTCTGCAGACATTGGTCACTATGCTGGTCACCGTCGTGTTGCACGCCATGACGAATGCCAGCGTCGACGTGGTGCTCGCTCTTCTGTTAATGATCGGCGGTGTTATTGGCGCGCAGTTTGGCGCCAGGGCAGCGCTCTCCATGCGCGGCGAAGAACTGCGGTTCTTGCTCGGCCTCATTGTCTTGGCTGTGGGCCTGCGCTTCCTCTTCGTGTTGGTCGTTCAGCCGGATGATCCGTTCTCCAACACCATTCTCGAGTGGATGCCGCGATGAGGCGGGCGGCGGCTGTCCTGCTGGGGCTCATGCTCTGGGCGAGCAGCGCCAGGGCAGAGTCGCTCATCATTTCGCTGTCGACCCATCGATTTCAGATCGCCTCGAATTTCGTCGGTGCTGAGATCGTGCTGTTCGGCTCAGTGGAGCGGGATGCGCAGACCATTGGGCGGCCCGGCGGCTATGATCTGGCCGTGGTGGTTCGCGGCCCAAAGGCCACGATAGTCACGCGTAAGAAAGTCCGGGTCCTGGGTCTCTGGGTGAACCGGGACTCCCGTGAATTCCTGGAAGTGCCATCGACCTACGCGCTTTTGTCCAACCGGCCTGCGGCCAATCTGACCTCCATCGACCTGCGCAAGCGCCACCAGATCGGCCTTGAAGGATTGATCCTGCTGCAACGGTCGGAGCCTGGCGAAGACCCAGCCCCCGCCGACCCGTTTCGCGAGGCGCTCGTCCGGCTCAACAGCCAGAAGGGCCTCTATCGAGAGAACCCGACCGGCGTGACTTTCCTTACCCCCACGCTTTTCCGGGCGAATATTCCACTCTCGCCGAACACACCGGTCGGCACCTTTGATGTGGAGATTTTTCTGTTCTCCGAGGGCGGGATCCTCGCACGCGAACAGACCAATTTTGAGATTACAAAGGTCGGGTTTGAAGCCTTTGTCGCCAATTCCGCCCGTGACTACGGCCTGTTGTACGGGCTTTCGGCCTGTCTCTTGGCACTGCTCACAGGTTGGGCCGCGAGCGTGGTGTTTCGTCGCGATTAGATCAGATGTTCGGATCGGACGCGCCTAGCGTAGGCGCGCTTCCATTCTTCAGCCGATAGCTTAAGTCGGGGTCATTCAGCTGTCGCCGTAAACCGGCTAATGAAGCGGCGTGAGGACATCATGCCTGATGACGTAAGCGCCCGATTAGGCGGCCCCCGACCGCGCGCGATCTTGATCGCAGCCACCATCGCCTTGGCTTTGCTGCTGATCCTCATGCCCGAGGTCGATTGGCCCCATGCCGTCGTGGCTCTCGCCTTGATCGCAGGCCTCGCCCTTGTGCTTGGCGTTGGCGTCCGTCCGGCAAGCCTCTCACCTTTGGCTGCCGTTGAGCGGCCGCAAGTCTCATCTGATCTTCGCATCGACGGCGTGGTCGCAGCCCTTCGTGATCCGGCTGTGATGGTCGACCCCCGTGGCACGGTTCGAAGCCATAATGCATCCGCGCTCGGGCTGATCCCATCGCTCAAGCGAGGGGAGCCAATCA
>JBAWYY010000079.1:0-9577 GCA_037143285.1 Alphaproteobacteria bacterium
GAAATGACGCTGCGCGACGAGCTCGTGCGCTCCCGCGCGGTCGGTCATGCCGCCGTCTCCAAACTATGGGATGCCTGCCTCCTGCCCGATTATCGCAAGGTGTCGCCGGCAAGCCACGCTGAACTGGTGTCGACCATCTATGGCTATCTCACGAGCCGCTCCGGCCGGATCCCATCCGACTGGTTTGCGGCTCAGGTGGCTCAGGCGGACCGAACCGACGGTGAAATCGATACTTTATCGACACGCATCGCCCATATTCGCACTTGGACCTTCGCCGCAAACCGGCCAGACTGGGTTGACGATCCCGTCTACTGGCAAGCACAGACGCGACAGGTAGAAGACAAACTGTCAGATGCCTTACACGAGCGCTTGACGCGGCGCTTCGTGGATCGCAGGACGAGCGTTCTCATGCGCCGTTTAAGGGAAAACGTCATGCTCGAGGCCGAGATAACCAAAACTGGCGACGTCATGGTCGAGGGCCAGCACGTCGGTCGTTTGGAGGGGTTCCGCTTTGCGCCCGATCCGGCGGCCGGTGATGGCGAAGCCGGGCGCGCCCTGCGCCAGGCCGCGACCAAGGCGCTTGCGAGCGAAATCGACGCGCGGGCTGAAAAGCTGAGCAGTGCGGCTGACGATGCCTTCATCCTCTCCAACGATGGCACCATCCGCTGGCGGGGTGAGGCGGTGGCGAAACTTGCCGCCGGCGACCGTGTGCTCAATCCACGCGTGCGCATCTTGGCCGACGAACATTTGACCGGCGCCCCGCGCGATCAGGTGGAAGCGCGCCTCGATCTCTGGCTCCATGCCCAGATCGAAAAGCTGCTTGGCCCCGTGATCGCACTGGAGAAGGCCGAGGAGCTGACGGGTCTTGCCCGTGGCCTTGCCTATCAGCTGGCCGAGGGCCTGGGCGTTCTCGAACGCCAGCCCATCGCCGAGACCATGAAGCAGCTGGACCAGGACGCGCGCGGCGCGCTCCGCAAGCTCGGCGTCCGCTTCGGCGCCTATCACATCTTCTTGCCGGCAACCCTGAAGCCCGCCCCGCGCGCACTGGCGCTACAGCTCCATCTCCTCCACGCCAATCTCGTCGAGCAAAAGGCGTTGGACGTCTTGCCGGGCCTTGCCGCCTCCGGCCGCACCTCCATTGCCGTTGATCCGGAGATCGGCCGCGACCTCTATCGCTTCGTCGGCTTCCGCGCGCTCGGCCCCCGCGCCGTGCGCGTCGACATCCTGGAGCGTCTCGCCGACATCATCCGCCCGGCTCTAGCCTGGAAGTCCGGCGGCCCCGGCGTGGAGCCGGCAGGTCACTTCCCCGGCGGCGGCTTTACCGTCACGGTGTCCATGACATCGCTGGTCGGCTGCGCGGGCGAGGATTTCGCCGCGATCCTCAAAGGCCTCGGCTACCGGATGGAAAAGCGCCCGGCACCGCCCAAGCCCGTGGTGCCAGCACCTTCGGAGGCCCCCGGCGAAACGGCTGAGACCGTTGACACGTCTGAGGCAACCGAGGCTCAGGCCGAAACGCCGGTGGAGGCCGCCGTCGAAGAGGTCGCAACTGAGCCAGCGGCCGTTTCCGAGACGGTTGAAGCAGCAGCAGAAACGGCGCCCGCCGAACCAGAGGCCGCGCCCGCACCCGCAGAGGCGAGCGCCGAGGACGCTCCGGCAACCGAGGCCGCCGCAGACGCCCCGGTCGTTGCGACCGAAGCGGCGGAGCCCACCCTCGTCGAGGTCTGGCGTCCCGGTGGTCGCATGGAAGGCGCTCCGCCGCGGCATCAACAGAACCGGGGTCCGCGCCGCGACGGTCAACGTCCGGATAATCAGCGTCAGGGTCACCAGCGCCCCGGCCACCAGCGTCCAGGCGCACCAACGACAGCCTCATCGGATGCGCCCGCCACCGAGGGCGGCACCGATCGGCCCCAACGCGACCATGGTCGCCCGCCGCGCGAAGGCGGCTGGCAACGCCGCGAGGGCGGTGCAGGCGCGGATGGCGAGAAGCGTGATGGCCGCCCGGCCCGCAAGGATTTCTCCAAGTTCCAGAACAATCGCGGTCAAGACAATCGCGGTCAAGACAATCGGCGCGATGGCAGGCCGGAGGGTAGCGATCAGCGTCCTGATCGGCCGCGCCGCGATGATCGCCCCCATAAGGGCGCCGCTGCTCCGGTCGACCGGGCGCCTCGCAAGGAGAAGGAGCCCGACCCCTTGTCGCCCTTCGCCAAGCTTGCTGCGCTCAAGGAAGCGATGACCAAGAAGAGCTGAGGGCGGCCGATGGGCGAAACGGACCGGCTGCGCCTCGACAAATGGCTCTGGTTCGCCCGCATCGTGAAAACGCGAACGCTCGCTGCGAAGCTGATTGAATCGGGCTCTGCGCGGATCAACAGCATCCGCGTCGAACAGGCCCATCGCCCCGTCCGTCCAGGCGACGTGATCACGCTCGCGGTCCATGACCGCGTGAGAGTCTTGGAAGTGACGGGCCTGCCGGCGCGGCGCGGGCCTGCGCCGGAAGCCGCAAGCCATTATATCGACCGCTCACCCGCGCCGCCGCCGCGCTGGCGAGGCGAAGAGGATGATCAAGACGACGATCAGGCCGCCAGCGGATAGGTCTCTTCGACGAGATAGGGCCCGCCGCCCACCGATTCCTTCGACGAGAACAGGACGAAGCTCGGCGCATAGAAGCTGCGGCTCATGAACAGGCCGCGGATCGCGATCCAATCGGCAACCGAGCGTGCAGTGACTTCGCGGCCCAAACGCCCAAGCGTCACATGGGGTTTGAACTTGCGCGGTTCGGGCGGCAGCCCAACGCGGCGCATGATCCGCTCGATCTCGGCCTGAAGCTCCAACATCGGCTGGCTCGGCGCCACATCGATGAAGACCGAGCGCGGCTTATCGCCGCCGAAACAGCCAAGGCCCGTGAGCTTCACTTCAAAGGCGCGCCGCCGCACGGCATGAAGCAGATCGGCGATATCATGGGCGGTGCGGTCGTCCACATCCCCAATGAATCTCAGCGTAATGTGGAAGTCTTCGGGGTCGCACCAGCGGGCGCCAAACAGGCCCCCTGACAGTGAGGCCAATTCCTCTGCCATGACCGCCGGGATTTCGAGACCGGTGAACAAGCGAGGCATGACGACCCTCCGCACTGATAAGATACGAAACGACGACAGAGATACGAATCAACTCACACCCATAACGATGACCGTCACTGCGGCTCATGTCACGCCCATGACGATCGGTGACGATCCGGATTTTGCGGGAAAGGTGTGGATTTAGGTTCTTTGGACGAACCTAGTCGCGGAAGGCGAGCGGCAAGTCGACCGGCGGCCGCCGCAACTCGGCATTGACCGCATTGAGCATGCCGACCGCCCGACGCACGAGCCAAGTGTCGCGCTTGCCACAGCCCTCTTCCGCCATGGACTGCGCGGCGCGAATGGTGCGCGTCACGCGACCCCGATCGGCATTGGCGAGGCCCGCTCGCTCAGCGGTAATGAGTGCCCGCATGAACTCGGTCTGATCGGCGCAGATATCCGGCCCGAACCGGCCCTGAGCCGCAACCGGCTGGACGAAGGCAAGCGCGATCAGGATCACCAGCGCACCGAACAGACGGGTCGCGAGCGCGGCAAGTGCTTGGGGGTCACCGTTCACCGCCACCGTCTTCAGCCGGGAGGTCGCGCCCTTGGTGACCTGGACGCTGGAGCGCGACAGCCCAAAGGCTTCCGCCACAAGGCCCTCAAGCGCCGCATTGGCGCGCCCGTTTTCCGGCACGGCCCGCACCCGCGCTTTCACAACCACCCGCCCATCGGCAAGGGTCTCCGTTCCCTCAAGCCCATCACGGCCGCCGCGCGGGGTGAGCCGCACATCAAGAAGGAGACCGGAGGTCGAGCCGTGGAAGGGCGGGGGCACGAGGGGCAAAGCCTTTAGAAGACGTAGGGACGGATATAGTAGAGAATGACCAGCCGAACGAAGACGATGCCGAGCAGCAGCACGAGGGGCGAGAGATCAACCGCCCCCATGGCCGGCAAGCGACTGCGGATCGGCGCCAGCAGGGGCTCGGTCATAGCGCGAAAGGTCTGATCGATCTGCGCGACGATCTGATTGCGATAGTTCACCACATTGAAGGCGATCAGCCAGGACAAGATCGCCGATGCGATGATGATCCACCAATAGACATCCAGCGCGATGAGGAAGACGTCGATAATCGCTTTCATGGGTCAGCCAAAAGCCTCTTGTGAACGGGCGCCCACAACATGGCGGACGCAGGCTGCTGGGGCAAGGACTGAACGCGGCACCCGCGACAATCGACCTCAGGTGGCGGCAAAGGACGAACGCTGCGCCCAGCCGGTCATGCGACGCTCCAGCCAGACGGTCGCCGCATACATGGCGACGCCCAGAATACCGAGCGCGATGAGAGAGGCGAAGAGCAAGGGCACGTTGAAGTCCGCAGACGCGCGCGCCATCAAATTGCCGATGCCGAAACGCGAGGCGTTATATTCGGCGATCACCGAGCCGACATAGGCAAGCGTGATGGCAACCTTCAGCGAGCCGAAGAAATAGGGCAGCGCCCGGGGAATGCCGACCTTGGTCATGATCTGCCACTTGGAGGCGCCCAGCGCCTTCAAGACGTCCTCGGTTTCAGGCTCGATGGTCGCAAGCCCAGTCGCCACATTCACGACGATGGGGAAGAACGAGATCATGAAGGCGGTCAGCACGGCCGGGATCCAGCCCACCCCGAACCAGATCACCAAGATCGGCACGACCGCCACTTTCGGGATCGAGTTGAACCCGACCAGGAGGGGATAGAAGCCGGCATAGACGAAGCGGCTCATGCCAAGCGCCAGACCCAAGAGGAGGCCGAAGGCGACCGCGATGCCAAAGCCCGCAAGGGTCAACCAGGCGGTGTGGAACGAGTGGAAGCCTATCTGCCGGCGGAACTCCCAGGTCGCAAAGGCGATCTCGCTCGGTTCCGGCAGAATGAAGGTGGAGACGTTGAAGAGCTTGCCGAGCGCCTCCCACACCAGAAAGAAGCCAACCGTGCAGACGATGGGCGCCAGTTGGAGGGTGAGATTGGTGCGCGCCTCATCCTTCGCGCCGATGACGGCAACGAGAACCTTGAGGAAATAGCCGACCGCCAGAATGACGAGCCCGAGCGGCCACCAGGCCAGCAGAAAATCAGCGAATGCTTGCATCGCCCCGCTCCTCAGACCGTCGCCGCGCGCGCTTCCGCAATGCGGGCGCGCAGCTCGTGAACGATGTCGGAGAACTCCGGCGTATAGGTGATCTCAAGATCGCGCGGCCGCGGGAACTTGATTTCCTTCTCCGCGATGATCTTACCCGGCCGGTTCGACATGCAGAAAATCCGGTCGGCCAAAAAGGCGGCTTCCCGCAGATCGTGGGTGACGAGGATCACGGTGAGCGAGCCGGCCATGCGCGCATGGAGATCGCGGATCACGCACCAGAGCTCTTCACGGGTGAAGGCATCGAGCGCGCCGAAGGGCTCGTCCAGCATCAAAAGTTTGGGCTCATGGATCAGCGCGCGGCACAGCGACGAGCGCTGCTGCATGCCGCCCGACAATTGCCAGGGGAACTTAGCGCCGGCGCCCTTAAGGCCCACCGATTCCAACAGCCCCTCGGCCTTGGCCTCATATTCCGCCTTGTTCGAGCGCAGCCGCGAGCGATGCGGTTCCACGATCTCGAGCGGCAGCATCAGGTTCTCAAGGGTCGTGCGCCAGGGCAGAAGCGTCGGCGCCTGAAACGCCATGCCGGCGATCTTGACGGGCGAGGTCACTTTCGCCCCATCCACCACCACAGTTCCCTTTTGCGGGAACTGAAGGCCGGTCGCGAGCTTCATCAGCGTCGACTTGCCGCAGCCCGATGGGCCAACGACCGCTGCAAACTCTCCCTCATAGACCTTGATCGATAGGTCTTCGACAGCAAGCGTGCCGCCGCGGGAATAGGTATGGCTCACATTCTCGAGTTCGACGAAGGGCCGCACGGGATACTTTCTTCAACTGATACAGGTCCGGGGCACACCGCGCGCCCCGGAAATCCAATCAAGCCCAGAGGCTCAGACCAAGCGACGCTCAGCGTCGGCGGGCAGAAGACCGTCGAGGAACACGTCTTCCACCTTGGGCTTGTTCTTGAACTGGAAGGTGAGACCGATCTGGTCGATGGCCTTCGCCATGCGGGCGGGGTCGATGCCGCCGATGCCATTGGCCTTCACCCAAGGCGAGAGCACATAGTTGTCGAGGGTCATCTTCAAGCGCTCGCTCTCGGTCTCGAAGCGGGCAACGTCATTGCGCGCGAGCACCATGCGAACGGCCGCGGCCTGATCGGCAACGGTGTCGCGAATGCCCTTAACGAGCGCCTTGTTGAAGCCCGCCACCGCCGCGCGATTGGCCGAAAGGAAGCCCGGGCTCGCCATGATGCCGTTGCCGTAGAGCTCAACGCCGTAATCGTACATGTGCAGCACGATGATGTCGGCATCCGGCACGCCGCGCGATTTCAGGTTGATATAGGACGAGTTGGCAAAGCCGAAGATCGCGTCCACTTCGCCGGAGGCCAGCATCGGCTCCCGCACGGGGAAGCCGACATTCTCAAAGCGCATCGAGGATTCGTTGAGATTGTTCACCGCGCGGAAAATCGGCCACTGGGCGAAAGCGGCGTCGGGGGCCGGCGCGCCAAAGCGCTTGCCCTCAAGGCTCTTCACATCCGAGGTGATGCCGCGCGACCGGCGACCAATGATCGCGAACGGCGGACGGTCATAGACGATCATCGAGGTCTTCAAATCAACCGTCGGGTTCTCGTCGCGGAAGCGGATCATCGAGTTGATGTCGCCGAAGCCCATGTCATAGGTGCCGGAAGCCACCCGCGTCACACCTTCGCGGGAGCCCGACGACGGGTCGATCGAGACATTCAGGCCCTCGGCGCGGAAATAGCCCTTTTCCAACGCCATCAAGAACATGCCCGACGGCGCTTCGAAGCGCCAATCCAGGGTGAAGCGGATATTGGTGGTGGCCTGAGCATGGACCGCCGGTGCGCCGAGCGTCAGCGCCCCAGCAGCAACCGTGAACTTCAGGGCGTCGCGGCGCGACGGGCGAAAGGAAGTGACAGTCATCAGGCCCTCGGGAATAGCTTTGGTCGGATCGGGTGCGCCCGGCGGAGCGCAGGTCCCGCGACAGGGTGAGTACGCGTTAATGCGAGCGGAGCAAAGACCATGCCGCCCTCAACGGCAATAGTTTTCTGATTGCGATCCGTCTTTTTGCTCAAAATTAAGGCTAAACGCATCGACCCTAGGCGTGTCGCGATTTTTCGCGCCCACCGCCTTGGCACCCCTTGATTTCAAGCCTATCGACCCCAAATCCCGGATACCGGTGACCGGGCCCCTCTGACGGTGCTTAGGCTTACCCCTCTCCGTGATGTCGGAACCGGTGATTTCGTCGCTGTTTAAACGAAACCAAAGGGTCCGGTCATGGAACTCCTCTCAGCCGAGTGGATCGGCAAACCCGTCTGGATGTGGGCGGGCTTCATGGGGCTTGTTATTGCCCTTCTCGCCTTCGATCTGGGCGTTCTGAACAAAAAAGACAAAGAGCTCGGGGTCACCGAAAGCCTTTGGCTGTCGCTCTTCTATTTCCTCGTCGCCGTCGCCTATGGCGTCGCGATCTGGGTCGCCTATGAGACCGGCGGCATCAAAACCGCCGACGGCACCCATGCCGGGGTGACTTACTTCACCGGCTATTTCATCGAGAAAGCGCTGTCGGTCGACAATGTCTTCGTCATCTCGATGATCTTCACCTATTTCGCCATCCCCCGGAAATATCAGTACCGCGCGCTGGTCTGGGGCATTTTGGCGGTCATCGTCCTGCGCGGCATCATGATCGCGGTGGGCGCGGCCCTCATCCAGCAATATTCCTGGATCCTCTATTTCTTCGCCGTCTTCTTGATCATCACCGGCATCAAAATGCTCGTGGTGCCCGAGACCGATCCGGACGTATCGAAGAACCCGATCGTCAAGTTCATGCGCAAGCATATGCGCGTGACCGACGCCCTGCACGATCAGAAATTCTTCGTGCGCGAGCCTGACCCGGTCACCGGCAAGATGGTGCTCTGGGCGACACCTTTGTTCCTGGCGCTTGCCGTCATCAACATCGCCGACATCGTCTTCGCGGTGGACTCGGTGCCGGCGATCTTCGCCATCACCACCGACACCTTCGTGGTCTACACTGCGAATATCATGGCGATCCTGGGCCTGCGTGCGCTCTATTTCGCGCTCGCCGCCATGGTTCACCGGTTCCACTATCTGAAATTCGCGCTGGCCTTCGTGCTCATGTTCATCGGCGTGAAGATCTTCTGGAACCAGATCGTCGGCAAGGTCGACCCCGCGATCTCGCTGGGCGTGACGGTCGCCCTCATCGCAGGCGGCATCTTCTACTCCATGTGGAAGACCCGCGGCGGCGAGCATGGCGACGTCAAGGCGACCTGATCAAAGCAACAGGCCCACGCCTCCAAATGAGAAAAGCCCGGCCTCGCGCCGGGCTTTTTGCGTCAGGCATCACCAGCGGCCAGAGACCAAAACGAAGCCATAGGCGGCCAGGATCGGCAGCGGTAAACTCGCGGCAACACGGAGCCAGACGAGCTTTGCCGGCATGAACGGCAATTCCCAGATGAAGAGCCGTTGAAAAGCGTAGAGCGCCCAGGCGGTGGCATAGGCCACCACCGGCACCAAGCCGGCGCCGCTTTTCAAGGCCGTGGACCCCAGCGCGAAACCAACAACTGGTCCGCCCGGCGTCAACGCGCCGGCAACGGTTGCGATCAAAATGCCGCCAATACCGGAATCAGCGCCGAGCCAGGTGCGGACCAGATCGGCGGGCAGGAGTGCCGCCAAGAAGCCAGACCCCACCACGCCCACCGCGAGCCGTGGCAAGAGCGCCAGAAAATCATAGGCCCCCTCGCGCAGGCCCTCCTTCATCACCTCCGGCCCCTTGCGCCAGGCAAGCCAGGCGAGCGTTGCGACGATCGCCCAGAGGAACACCGAGAGCGCGAGAACGATCACGGCCGCAGCCCCCCGATGAAGCGGGCGAGCAGACTGCCGAGGAAGCCGGCCAGCACGGGCAGCGGGAGCGAGGCCAGCATGCGCCAGAGCACGAAATCGACCCCGAAGAACGGGATTTCCCAGACGATGGCGCGATTGAAGCCGAGCAGGGTCCAACTCGTCACGAAGGCGATGACCGGCCCAACGCCGGCACCGATCAGAAAGAACGTGGCGGCGAGCGGATAGATAGTGAAGGGCCCGCCCGGCAGTACCGCGCCGATCAGGGTCGCGATTAAGAGGCCGCTGAGCCCCGAATCCCCGCCTACCCAGCGCGTGACCACCTCGCGCGGCAACAGGATCGTCACCAAGGCGCCGATCAGGCAGCCGGCCAGCACCTTCGGCAGGATTTCCAGATAGAGCCAGACATCTTCAAGCAGAACATGACCGACGCCGGCGAGCCCCTCGCGGGCATAGACAACTGCGACCCCGACCAAGGCCAGGGCAAGCACCACGAAGGTGGAGGTATCGAACAGCTTACGCTTGGGGCTGGCGGCCATGAAATGCGAG
>JBAWYY010000080.1:0-9572 GCA_037143285.1 Alphaproteobacteria bacterium
CAAGTAGGATCGATACTGAGAAGCCGGCGAAAATGAAGCTTAAGGACCAGCCGAGTTCGGCGGCCATGGGCTTCGCGAGCACGGATATGCCGTAATAGACCGTGCCCCAGGAAATGATCTGGGTAATGCCAAGCGCGGTGACGATGAGGGCAAGGGAAGAGGCGGGCATGAGAGCTCGACGATTTCCTTTGCCTGCCTCTAGCGTCAAGTGCTGGAAAAGAGGGGCAGACGATCAGCGACGTGCGGCGCCGCCGCAACGAGCATAGACCTTCAAGCCGTAGCGGCTATGCGAGCTCTCATCGACGAAGCGCGTCACGAAAAGATTTGGCGCCAGCACGACAACTTCGCGGGAATTACGATTCCGCAGTTCTGGGGTGTCTTGGGGCACCAGGAAAGTGCGACCCTCGGCCGTGGTCAAAACCATTTCATTGGCCTGCACGGCGTCGGCGCCATGGAGCATCACGCCGCCATTCGGTCCGCCGGTGACCACATAGGGCTGGCCGCATTCGGCACGCGCTTGGGCCACCGCGCGGCGCTGATCCTGCTCATTCCAGTAGGAGACGAAGCCCCAACGACCAATGAAGGCCTGCGATGTCACCTGACCCGCCACGGGTGCCGCCGGGCGAGGGGCCTGCGCAGCCGCAGCCGGCGCAGGCGCCGCCGTCCCCTGGGCAAGGGCATCGCCTGAGACGACCAGAAGCGAGAGGAGGGCGAAAGCGGCAGAACGCATGGCGGGCTCCAGAACCAAATAACGTGTCGGCGGCGTTGTTGGCCGATCATTGTGCAGCGCGCAAGGGGCTTGTGACGGCTTTGCTGAGATGCGGCTTTCACCCCAATGGTGTTTACGGATCGGTAACGCTATTTTTACGACATGGCCCGCCACTCGGACGATCTGACCCAGACGATCACGCCTGAGGTTCTCCTCAAGGCCTATGCCTGCGGCATTTTCCCCATGGCGGAAAGTGCCGACGACCCCGGCCTCTATTGGGTTGAGCCGGAGCGACGCGGGTTGATCCCGTTGAACGGGTTGACCGTGTCGAGCAGGCTCGCCCGCACGATCCGCACCACGCCCTATCGGGTTGAGCTTGACCGCGATTTCGATGCGGTGATGGCTGCCTGCGCCGAGCCCGCCCCCGATCGAACCTCCACCTGGATCAATGGCCGCATCCGCGCGCTCTATGGTGGACTGCACCGCGCTGGCCATTGTCATTCGGTCGAGGTCTATGATGGAGACCGAATGGTGGGAGGTCTCTACGGGGTCCGATTGGGGGGCGCCTTCTTCGGTGAGAGCATGTTCCACCGGGAGCGGGATGCCTCGAAAATCGCCCTCGTCCATCTGGTGGCGCATTTGGTCGGCGGCGGATTTACGCTGCTCGACACCCAATTCGTCACCGAACATCTGCGCAGCCTTGGTGCGGTGGAGGTCAGCCGCAAGGCCTATCAGCGCATGCTGGAAGCAGCCCTCACCCAAAACGGGCGCTGGCCAAGCCAGTCGATTGATGGCGCTACCGCGTTGCGATTGGCCGGCGTCACGCGGTCTTGACTTGTATCGAGGCCCATCCTGGCCCACCTGAGGCGTTCTATTGGTGGAGACTGAACAATGACGATCACCCGTCGAACCCTGATCGGTGCCAGCACGGCAATGCTTGCGGGCGCACCCGCGCTTGCCCAGGAGTCCTGGTATCCGCTGACAAGCGCCGATGGCCGGGAGATCGTGAATTTTCGCGTGCCCGTGGAACTCGAGACCGAGTTGTCCGAGCTCGACAATGTCTTTTCGTCTGGCTCAGAGCGCGCCGATGTCACTTTGATCGAAATTTTCGATTCAAACTGCCCGTGGTGCAGGCGGGCTGCCGCCGATATGCGGGCACTGGCGCTCGCCGATATAGACCTTCGGATCACCTATGTGAATGCGCCAGCGCTTGGCCTTGGCTCATTTCAGGCAGCAAAGGTGGAATATGCAGTGAAAAAAGTGGCTGGCGCGCAGAAATGCCTGAGCTTCCATCACGCTTTCATGAGCCTGCGCGGGCCCCTTGATGGGGTGCGAGCGCTCGGCATTGCCAAAGACATGGGACTGAACGCCGCTGAAATCGAGGAGATCGCAGATGATCCCGCAACGGGCGCTGTGATCCGCGATGCCGCCCGCCTTGCGCGCGCACTCAATCTTGCGGCCACGCCTTCCTGGTTGATCGCCGGCACCGCGATCATCGGCTATCCCGGCCGCCCTGCGCTTGAAGCCATCGTGCGGGATGTCCGGCAGTGCGACAAACCGGTTTGCGGCTGATTTCAACCATAAAGTTGCGCAAAAGCTGGCCCTCGGCGCCACTCTAGTGTACCGAACGCCTCCCGCGCGGGTGACACTCCGCCGTTTCCAATGTGGTATCGGATCTCATGAAGTTTCTCGACCAAGCCAAGGTCTATGTACGCGCCGGCGACGGCGGGGCCGGCTGCGTGTCGTTCCGGCGCGAGAAGTTCATTGAATTCGGCGGACCCGATGGCGGCGATGGCGGGCGTGGCGGCGATGTTGTCATCGAATGCGTGGACGGCCTGAACACGCTGATCGACTATCGCTATCAGCAGCATTTCAAGGCGAAGGTCGGCATGCATGGCAGCGGCCGCGAGCGGGCCGGCGGACGTGGCGCTGACGCCGTCCTGAAAGTGCCGGCCGGTACCCAGGTTTTCGACGAGGCAGGCGAGACTTTGCTCGCCGACTTCACCACGGTCGGCGAGCGGTTCGTGCTGTTCAAGGGCGGCAATGGCGGCTTCGGCAATGCGCATTTCAAGAGCGCGACCAACCGCACGCCGCGCAATGCCAATCCCGGGCAAGTCGGCCAGGAAGCCTGGATCCTTTTGCGCCTCAAGCTCATCGCAGATGCAGGCTTGGTGGGACTTCCCAATGCGGGGAAATCGACCTTCCTTGCCGCGACCACGGCGGCGAAGCCGAAAATTGCCGACTATCCCTTCACGACCCTTCATCCGGGCCTCGGCGTGGTGCGGGTCCATAACCGCGAATTCGTGCTCGCTGATATTCCCGGTCTGATCGAAGGCGCCCATGAGGGCCTTGGCCTCGGCGACCGCTTCCTCGGCCATGTGGAGCGCTGCCCGGTGATCCTGCATCTGGTGGATGCCACCAGCGAGCATGCCGGCAAGTCCTACAAGGTGGTTCGCGCCGAGCTCGAGGCCTATGGCCATGGGCTCGCCGAGAAGACCGAGATCGTGGCGCTTTCTAAGGCAGATGCGGTCGACAAGGACCAGTTGAAGGACCAGATCGCGCGGCTGAAGCGAGCGTCAAAGAAGACGCCGCTGGTTTTATCGGCGGCGAGCGGTGCCGGTGTTGAGGCAGCCCTTGCGGCGCTTCTTGCGATCATTGACGAAGCCCGCACCAAAGAGGTGAAGGCCAACGCCAAAGAGGACGTTGTCGAGGTCGGCTGGCGGCCTTGAAGCGCTGGCTAAAGGCCTTTATTCCGGTGCGATGACCGATCTTCCCGCCCTTGCCTCTTTCCGCCGTATCGTCGTCAAAATCGGCTCATCGCTGCTTGTTGATGGCGCGAAAGGCGAATTGAAGCGCGCTTGGCTCGAGAGCCTCGCGGCCGATGTGGCCCGTCATGCCGCGCGCGGGGCCGATATGCTGATCGTGTCCTCCGGCGCCATTGCCATGGGCCGGACGATCCTGAAACTGCCGAAGGGCGCGCTGGAGCTGGAACAGAGCCAAGCCGCCGCTGCTGTTGGCCAGATTGCGCTGGCGCGCGCTTGGTCGGAGGTGCTCAGCGCCCATGGGCTGGTCGCAGGCCAGATCCTGGTCACCTTGAACGATACCGAAGAACGTCGGCGCTATCTCAACGCCCGCAATACCGTCGAGACGCTGATCGGCTTCAAAGCAATCCCGGTCGTGAACGAGAACGATACGGTTGCAACGTCAGAAATTCGCTACGGCGATAATGACCGGCTGGCCGCCCGCGTTGCCTCCATGGTCTCCGCTGATTGCCTCGTGCTGCTGTCCGATATCGACGGGCTCTATACCGCGCCACCGGCGACCGATCCGGATGCTAAATTGGTGCCCATTGTCCCGCGTGTCACCGCAGCGATCGAGGCCATGGCGGGCGGGGCTGCGTCCGAACTGTCGCGCGGCGGCATGACGACCAAGATCGAAGCGGCCAAGATCGCGACCACCGCCGGCACCACCATGGTGATTGCCTCTGGCAAATCGATGAACCCGCTGCAGCGTATTGAGACGGGCGGTCCCTGCACCTGGTTCCTCACCGCCACTCACCCAGTAACCAGCCGCAAGAAATGGATCGCCGGCTCACTCGAACCGCGTGGCCATCTGGTGCTGGACGCCGGCGCGGTCCAGGCCTTGAAAGCCGGCAGCAGCTTGTTGCCTGCCGGTGTGAAGCGGGTGGATGGCACGTTCCAGCGGGGCGATGCGGTCGTCTTGCGCGGGCCCGATGGCGCGGAGATCGGCCGCGGCATTGTCGCCTATGACGCGGTCGAGGCCGCGCGGATTATGGGGCGGAGTTCGAAGGCGATCCAAGGCATTCTCGGCTTCAAGGGACGCACAGCCATGGTCCATCGTGACGATCTTGTGCTTGGCATCGACTAACGCACGAGTGGACGTTCCGGCTGAGGCAAACCCGTTTGCGGCTCGCCCAGCGAGGCAATCGCAATGGCGACCAAGTGAGCCGTGAAGTGAAGGCGGCCGGCCAAGGCAAGATCATAGCTCTGCGCGAGCGTTGAGATAATCGCCCCCATGGCATCGTCCGCGTCGTCAGGCTGGGTTGTCGATGCGGCAAGATTATCCTGCGATATCATGGTGATGTATCCCTCATGCGACTTTGTCGAGAGGGAGGGCGGGACGCGCAAAGACCGAGGCGTCCAGGCCGGTGGCGCGGCGTATTGAGCTCAACAATGCCCGGTCGATATTCCAGAGCCCGAGCACGATGGTGCCGTGCTCGCCGTGGTGCCGACCGAGGATATATTGGTTGAGCCCGCAGCGGCGATAGAGCCGAATGATCGGCGCTTCCATCAAAGCGATGATCTGGGTGACGCCGTGGTCGAGGCCGAACTCGGCCATGCCGAGCAGGAGTTCGCAGGCTGTGTCGCCGATGCCATTGTCGCGGACGCCGCGCGACTGATCGGCAACGAAGCGGGTGGCCTCCCAAATGGTGGGGCTGCGCACGGTGATGCCGGGGAACATCAGAGCGAAGGGTCCGCTCATCATGTGCTCGGACACGGTGGGCAGGAAACGAACCGAGCCGGTAAGTTGGCCCGCTTCGTCAAGGCTCATCAGATAAACGGTATCGTCCCTGTCAAAGGCGTCATATTCCAAACCATCGGCATCAACAGTCACGTTCCAGCCGAGTTGATGGTGAAACACGTTAGCGCGCTGGCGAAACATCTGTTCGAACAGGGCTGGCGCTTCCTGACGCCGAAATCCCTCCATCAGCTTGATCATCGCGCACTCCCCGATGGTTGAATATCTGGGATACTGGTTTGCTCTGTGGCAGAAATGTATTCCCTGAAACGGGAATTGACAGGCGCAAGCGCGCGGTTCGGTCAGCCCAAGATGATGCGCAAAAGGGCCCAAATGATCAGGGCCCACACAGCGGTGTTGGCGAGCATGACCAATATCAGGGCGCGACGCAGCGACATCAAAAGCTCCGAACCCCGCAAAACCGAGGGTACCCTCCTCCTTAATTCAGTTCTCGGCTGACGCGATGAAAAGCTTTCGAAGTGGTTAACGCTGTGACCCATTCCGTCACAAAAAGCGCGCGATTTCGTCCAACGATTTTCGTGTGATGGCGGGCACGCGCGCGCCTTCCGCCGGATAGCCCACGGGCATGAGCACATAGGGCTTTTCGGCCTCCGGGCGGCCGCAGATCTCGGAGAGGAACCCCATGGGCGAGGGCGTATGGGTGAGCGTTGCCAGCCCCATCGTATGAAGGGCGGTGATCAGGATGCCGGTTGCGATGCCGACCGACTCTGGCAGGTAATAGTGCTTGATACGGCGACCCTTGGCGTCCAGGCCATAGCGTTGGGCGAAGACAACGATTAGCCAAGGTGCGGTTTCCAGAAAGGGCTTTTCCCAGTCGGTGCCGAGCGGCCCCAAAGCATCGAGCCATTCGGCGCCGGCGCGGCCGGCATAGAAGGCCTTCTCTTCCACTTCAGCCGCCTCGCGTATGCGCGCTTTGATGGAAGGGTCGGAAATCGCCACAAAGGTCCAGGGCTGTTGGTTCGCACCGGAGGGAGCGGTACCTGCCGCGCGTATCGCCTCTTCGATCAGCGAGCGATCAACCGGACGGTCGGAAAAATCGCGCACCGTTCGCCTGCGGGCGACGTTGGCCCTGAAGGCTTGGGCCCGCGCCTTCATCTCAACTGGCTCGATTTCAGTAAACTCAAGAGGAATTGTGGCAGGTTTTGACGTCGTGGACTTCGACACGGCAGCGCTCCGACTAAGCGAGAGAACCTAATTCGCAGCGCGGGCCGCGAATAGCCCCGCTGAAACGTGATCCACGTTGGCCGCACCTGTCGTTGCGGCACTCCCCTCAAGCGACTATATGACAGCTCACACACTCAATCGCTGTGATCATGATCCGCTTCGCACTTCGCTTGCTCGGCTTTCTGTTCGTTGCCGCCGGTTTCGTCGCCCTCGTGGTGGATGGAACCCGATCAATTGCGGGCGGCCGGGTGATCTATACGGTCGTGGGTGAAACGTGGCGGGCGATCCATTTCGACAGCCTTGAGAAGCTCCATCCGGCCATGGAAAAGCTGTTCCCGGTCTGGCTTTGGGACCCGGTGGTGCTGACCGTTCTGCTCGCCCCCACCTCATTCCTCTGCCTGCTCCTCGGTGGACTCTTGATGGCCTTTGGGCGCGGCAATGAACCGAAGGTCGGCGTGATCGGTCGGCGATGATGCGGCAATCGGCGTGTAACGGTAAGCGCATCCGCTGCGTATCATCGACACGACTGAAGCGATGACTCTATTCCGGTGACGCCGAAATTCCTTTGGCGCCGCTCCTTGTTCCGTGCTTCCTTCGTTTGATCAGGAGATGCCACGATGTTTGGCTTTCGTAAGAAGATCGCGATTCCCTCAGCCGCTGAAGCCTTGCCTGGACGGGCGACCCCCATCCGCACGGCGGAGCGCCATTTCGTCAATCATCGCCCGCTGAAAGGGCCCTATCCCGAGGGACACGAGACTTTGATCGTGGGTCTTGGGTGCTTCTGGGGCGCCGAGCGCAAGTTCTGGCAATTGCCGGGCGTGTGGGTGACGGCGGTTGGCTATGCCGCCGGTTCCACGCCGAACCCCACCTATGAAGAGGTTTGCTCCGGCATGACCGGCCACAATGAAGTGGTGTTGGTGGTGTTTGATCCGACCCAGGTGTCGCGCGAGCAGGTGCTCAAAACCTTCTGGGAGAGCCATGATCCGACCCAGGGCATGCGCCAGGGCAACGACATGGGCACCCAGTATCGGTCCGGCATCTATGTCACGAACCCTGAGCAGCGCGCAGCCGCTGAAGCCAGCTTGAAGGCCTATGCCCCCATGCTGGCTAAGCGCGGCTATGGCGCGATCACGACCGAGATCCTGGATGCGCCCACCTTCTATTTCGCTGAGGACTATCACCAGCAATATCTCGCCAAGAACCCGGCGGGCTATTGCGGGCTCGGCGGCACCGGCGTCTCCTGCCCCATCGGTGTTGGGGTGACTGCGTGAGTGTGAAACCCAGCGATCTCCTGACGCTTGCGGCCAATCATGCCCGCGAAGCAGGCTACGCGCTGGTGAACGAACAAGACCCGGCGCGCGCGATCCACCTCGCGCGCCGGCGCATCAAGCGGGCCCGCAGCCTGTTGCGCGCTCTGAAGCGCTTAGCGCCGCGAGAGATTGCGGAGGCCAATGCGCATTTGCGCGGCCATGCTCACACGCTCGCCCCCCTGCGTGATGCTCATGCCATGGACGAAGCGGCGGCGGCCATCGATGCAACGACGGGCCTGAGACTACCGGGCGCCTCGACCCTCGATTTCGGGCTAATTGCGCGAGGCCTTGAGCGCGACAGCCGGCAGATCCAAACGATCCCCCTTGCCGCTTCGTCACCGGACCTTGTCGCCCATGCGGTCGTGCGATCCTATCGCCGCGCCCGCAAGGCCTTCGCGGTGTTCGAAGAAACCCGCAGCACCGAAGCCCTTCACGATGCCCGCAAGCGCATCAAGGATTGCCAGCATCTGGTGGAGGCGCTTGGCCGCGTTAAGCCCACCCGAGCCGGCCCAAACCTCGACCGGCTCGACGAATTGGGCGATCTCCTAGGCGCGGTGCGCGATCTCGGGATCCTCGCCCGCAAGCTCAAGAGCGACGGCGCAACACCCCACAAACTTGATCGGCTCAAGGCCCGTCGTCACCGGCTAACGCGAGATGCCGAGCGGGCTGCGGCCATGGCCTTCAAGCACAAGGCCGGCACCATGCACCGCGCCTGGCTCAGCGCTGTCGCGTAAACGGCCTTACTGCCTCAGGGTTTCGCGGGCGATGATGACGCGCTGAATTTCGCTCGTGCCTTCATAGATGCGGGTGATCCGCGCATCGCGGAAATGGCGCTCCACCTGATAGTCGGCGCAGTAGCCGGCGCCGCCGTGTAATTGGATAGCGGTGTCGGTGGCACGCATGGCAGCTTCCGAGGCAAAGAGCTTGGCCATGGAGGCCTCGCGCCCAAAGGGCTCGCCACGGTCCTTCTTTGCTGCCGCATTCAGGATCAACAGGCGCGCTGCCTCAAGATCGGTTTCGCGATCGGCAATCATCCATTGGATCCCCTGGAAATCGGCGATCGCTTGGCCGAATTGTCGGCGCTCGCGCACATGGGCTTTGGCCGCATCCATGGCGGCCCGCGCGATACCAAGCGAGAGCGCGGCAATGCCGATACGCCCGCCGGCAAGTTCGCCGACCGCGATCCGAAAGCCATCGTCGCGCTTGCCCATAAGGGCTGAGGCCGGTACGCGACAGCCATCGAACTGGACGGTGTTGGTGGCGGACCCGTGTTGGCCGAGTTTGCGCTCCGCCTTGCCGATGATGAGACCGGGCGTGCCCGCTTCCACCAGGAAACAGGAAATGCCCTTGCCCTTGGGCGCATCGGGATTAGTCACCGCCCAGACCACGAAAATGCCGGCATATTCGGCTGAGGTGATGTAAATCTTCTCGCCGTCGAGCACGAAATCGTCGCCGTCGGCGCGAGCCCTGAGCCTCATGCCGGCAGGGTCAGATCCCGCACCCGCTTCCGTCAAGCAGAAGGCGCCCGCAGCATAGGTCCCGTCCGCGATGCGAGGCACGTAGCGCGCGCGATGCTCTTGCGAGCCGACCGCCTGGATCACCTCTGCCACCATATTGGTGACGGAGGCTGTGACACCGGTTGCCGCACAGGCATAGCCAAGCTCTTCGATGGCAAGCGCAAAGGCGACTGTGCCGGCCTGCGTGCCACCGAGGTCCGCGCTGACATTGACGCTCATGAAGCCGGCTTCCGCCAGCATTTTGAGATTGGCCAGAAACTCCATGCGCCCCTCGCCGCGATCGAGGGCTGACGCAAGAGGTGCCACCTTTTC
>JBAWYY010000081.1:0-9434 GCA_037143285.1 Alphaproteobacteria bacterium
ATGATTGAGGGCTTCGACACACCAGTTTGCCATTCGGACCTTGTCCTTCGGATGGGGGAGAGAAGGCGCGATCTTTATGTCGCAAGCCTTTGAAAGTCTTTAGACTTCCTGCAGGCTTGCTCCTCAACCTCGCGCCCTCTCTCCGCCCACCGTTTTGCCCAAATTAATGGGTCCTGACCCTCAGCGACACAACCGCATGGCCGGTTGAACCTTCATTCCAGGGATTTCAGATGCGTGGTCTTCTAGTGCTTCTTAGTCTCGTTGCAGCCAGCGCCGCCGCCGCCGAGCCCCTGACCGTCCGCGTCACCAATGAGAGCGTACCGACGCTGTGCGCTGAAGAAGACAATGTGGATCTGCGCTTTCACAGCGATACGGTGCGGCGCTTCCAGATCGAGGCGACCCATCCCGCAGTGATCGGGACCATTGTTCGCGACATTACCGCACCCGATTTCACCAATTGCACCATCACGGACAAGGCTGATTTTCGCTTCACGCCCAGGCGCGTGGTGATGCATGAGGATGCACGGCTTCGGGTGGTCGGCATCACCTTTGACAAGTTTTGGCGGCCTGAGCGCGTCCCATTTCAGGTGGGCAATCGGCGGGAAGAAGGCTTTCACCTCGTCCAGCTGTTTTGGCGCCAGGGACTGCGCCGTCCATACGAATTTCTCGTACTCTATCCCGTAGACGGCTATTGGCGCATCAAACCGCGCCCGCCGCGGCACCTCACCGATATCGTCTATGGCTCTTCATTCCTGGTGGGTCCCATCGAGATGATGACGCGTCCGGTGGTGAACCTCGCCGATATCAAATTTGACCCGGCGACCATGACGTTTGATCTCGGCTTTCGCGCCGGTGGTCGTGCCCAGGTAAAAGTGGGGGTGACAGATCGCGAGCGGACGATGGTGGAGGTTAGTTTCGACGCACCCGTCACCGGGCGGCCCTTCGCCGGCATCCGCTCGATGTATGTGACCGAGACCAATGCCGACGGCGCGCATGTGTCATGGCGCGAGGCCGGTGCCCAGCGCTGGCGCGAGCAAGGGATCATGGGATTTCAGGGCGGCGAAGGCATCGACATCAAGCTCGGGCGCAATGTCCCAAGCCGCCACAATACTTCTTCACCCGATCATCGTCTGTCTGGGTTCGAAGCGCGTTAGCCCACCTTTTTGGAGCGCTTGGAATTAGCGCGCCCAGGGTGCGGACCAGTCCACCACGAAGCCGGTGCCGGCGGCGAAGCGATCCGGCAACAGGCCGTTCGGGCCAGAGCCGCCAGTCGACGCGAAGTAGCCGATCGGCACGGTGGATTCGAAGCGGATGTCGGGGCGCGACGCCCGATATTCGCCGGGCAATGCCACCTTCGGGGTGGAGAGCCACGACCCGCTCGGCCGCACGGTGATATCGGTCGGGCGACGGCGTTCCTGCGCGTCAGCGGTAGTGATCATGCCGGTGACGGCAAAGCCAAGTGCGGCGGCAAGAGCAAGGCGAGACATGATTTTCTCCGAATGTCGAAGCAATCGTAGCTGCTCACGGTGAGCACGTCGATACCGAGCCTTCGCAAATTTCCGCGCTGTTGCATCCGCGCACAAAAAAACGGGCCGGTGTGCGGCACCGGCCCGTTATGGTTCGGCCGGAGGGGAATGGCCGAAAGTGTGTCCGCAGGCTGCGAGCCTGCGGTCCCGGATCCACGCGGCGCCCGCTGGAGGGGCTGGGGGGCTGAAAAGTCCAGCGGGACGCCGTGGGATCACGAGATAACACTCCGAGAGTCGCTCCCGCCTTTGTTCGAGCAAGGGCTGAAATGGGGCGATCTGGTGATTTTGCGCGGCACAAACGAGGCGGGCAAAAGTGCCCCCGCGACCAAAGGGCAACTTTACGCAAGCCCCAGCTACGGCTATTTGCGGAGGATGACCGCTGACGCTCGTACGCTTGTCTCGCTCCGCGATGTGGGCAAGACCTTTTCCAACGGAACGATCGCCCTCAAAGGCCTCAACCTTGATGTGGGCGAAAGCGAGTTTCTGTCGCTGCTCGGACCATCGGGCTGCGGTAAGTCGACGGCACTGCGGATCATCGCGGGGCTTGGGGAAGCGTCCTCCGGACGGATCGATTGGCCGGGTTCGGACGAGGCCGATCACGCAGCCGAGATCGGCTTTGTGTTCCAAGAGCCGACGCTGATGCCCTGGGCGACTGTGTTCGATAACGTCTTTTTGCCGCTTCGGCTGAAGGGCGCGTCGCGGCGCTCGGTTCAAGATTCAGTTAATGAGGCACTTGAGGGCGTGGGGCTTGCGGATTTTGCCAATGCCTATCCGCGCGAATTGTCCGGTGGCATGAAGATGCGGGTGTCGATTGCTCGCGCGCTAGTGACCCGGCCGAAGCTGTTGCTAATGGATGAACCCTTCGCGGCGCTCGACGAAATTACTCGGTTCAAGCTCAACAACGACCTCTTGGCGCTTTGGTCCAAACTGCGCTGCACCGTTATCTTCGTGACCCATTCCGTGTTCGAAAGCGTCTATCTGTCGAGCCGCATCGTCATCATGGCCGCGCGCCCTGGCCGGATCGTTGAGGAAGTGGCCATTGGCGCGCCCTATCCGCGGGGCGAGACTTTCCGCACCTCGTCCGACTATGCCGCCTGGTGCCGGGTTGCCTCCGAGGCGCTCACCCGCGCCATTGAGGCCAAGGCGGAAGCCTGATCAGCGCGGCGGCAGATCGGCCCCGCTTTCCGGATTGAATGAGGAGTTCCACATGCCGATGGGGTTTGCAGTCGTGCCTAAGGCCGACCATTACACCGTGGCGCGGGCAACAGTGCCGGTTTGCCTCGTGGACGGTGTAGCGCTTGAGGCTGAACGCGACGGGTTGGCGCCGGTGGATATTGGCATTTCCGCCGGCCGTATCGAGACCATCACGCCGTCAGGTCCGGTCATTGGTCCACTGGTCGATTGCGACGGCGGCATGGTGTTTCCCTGTTTCGTCGATGCCCATACCCATCTCGACAAGGGCCATATCTGGCCGCGCGCCTCAAATCCGGACGGCACGTTTCCTGGCGCGCTCAACGCCGTGATGGCGGATCGCGCCGCCCATTGGTCCGCAGACGACGTCCGGGCACGGATGAACTTCTCGCTGCAGTCGGCCTATGCCCATGGGACCTCGGCGATCCGCACGCATATCGATTCGATCCCCGCACAGGTTGGAATCTCCTGGCCGGTTCTTGCTGAAATGCGGGAGGAGTGGCGCGGTCGCATCGATCTCCAGGCGTCGTCGCTCTGCAGCATCGATACGCTCGCGGAGCCGGGCTTTCTCGATCAGCTCATCAAGGCGCTTAAGGCCCATGGCGGGACGCTTGGGGCCGTTACCTATCCGACGCCGAACCTACAGAGCGGGCTCGATCTCGTCTTCAAGGCAGCCCTCGATCACGGCTTGAAGCTCGACTTCCACGTGGACGAGACCCTCGATCCCAGTTCCTTGACGCTGAAAGTCATCGCTCAGACCGCTTTGCGCTTCGGCTGGCCCCAGTCGGGCCATGGTCGGATCATTGCCGGCCATTGCTGCTCGATGTCGGTTCAGGATGACGCGGAGATCGATCGCACGCTTGATCTCGTTGCATCAGCCGGCATCGCGGTCGTGTCGCTCCCGATGTGCAATATGTATCTGCAGGACCGCACTGTCGGCCGCACGCCGCGCAGGCGCGGGGTCACACTTCTCCATGAGATGAAGGCGCTGGGCATCCCCGTGATGGTCGCTTCCGACAACACCCGCGATCCCTTCTATGCCTATGGCGATATGGATGGGCTTGAGGTCTATCGCGCCGCCACCCGCATCCTGCATTTCGATCATCCGGTTGCCGATTGGCCGGCCGCTATCACACGCACGCCGGCCGATGCCTGCGGCTTTACAGGCCACGGCGTGATCAAGGCTGGAGCCGGCGCTGATCTCGTGCTCTTCCGTGGGCGGACGTGGACAGAACTGCTGTCTCGTCCGGAATCCAACCGGACCGTGATCCGAAATGGCCGTGCGATTGACCGCACACTGCCCGACTATCGCGACCTCGACGTTCTCTGGAGCCGATCATGAGCCGCTATGACATCGCCGCTTTGAAAGCCCGTCTCGGCGGCATCAAGACTGACGACAATCCGGCTCTGGTCAAACAGAAAAGCCGCGACTTCTATTGGTATTCGCCGACGCTGAAGCGCCAGCTCGATCATGTTTGCGGCGATCTGATCGTCTCGCCGACGAGCGAAGCCGAGGTGGTGCAAACCCTTGCCGCTGCGTTTGAGCTCGGTATTCCCGTTACGCCGCGCGGCACTGGCACCGGCAATTACGGGCAGGCGATGCCGCTCTCCGGCGGAATTGTGCTTGATCTCTCAGGCCTCAACCGGGTGACCTCGGTGAAACCCGGGCGCTTCGTCGCTGATGCAGGCGCTGTCATTGCCGACATCGACAAGGTCACGCGGCCTCAAGGTCAAGAGCAGCGGCTCCATCCCTCGACCTATGCGACCGCCTCAGTCGGTGGATTCGTGGCGGGTGGATCGGGCGGTGTTGGCTCGATCTCTTGGGGTGGCCTACGCGATTACGGCAACATCATCCGACTGCGGGTTGTGACCATGGAGGCTAGCCCGCGCGTCTTGAACCTTTCCGGCGATGATCTGCACAAGGTTGCCCATGCCTATGGCACCAATGGCATCATTACCGAGGTCGAGATGCCGCTCGGTCCGGCCTATAACTGGACTGACCTGATCTTCGGCTTCGATGATCTGGAGCGTGCCACTGCCTTTGCTAACGCGCTTGGCGAGCAAGACGGCATCGCGAAGAAGAACATTGCCGTGGTCGCGGCCCCCGCGCCGCATACCTATTTCCTGCGCCACCAGGATTACTTTGCCCGCGACCAGCATGTGGTGATCGCCATGATCGCCGACTTCGCTGTTGATGCCGCCGTGACTTTCGCCGCCCGACACAAGGCTGAGATCGCCTTTCGGTCGGATAAGGTGTCGGACGAAGAGCGCAAGAAGCTCCCGCCGGGCTACGAACTAGCCTGGAACCACACAACGCTGCGGGCGCTGCGGGTCGATCCGAAGATCACCTATTTGCAGGTGCTCTATCCGTTCCCGAACCAGGTTTCCCTGGTCAAGAAGATCCACGACTATTTTGGCGACGAGGTCATCTGCCATCTCGAATTCGTGCGGTTCGATGGCAAGGTGACGTGTTTCGGCCTGCCGATGGTGCGCTTTACATCGGAAGAGCGCCTCGAAGAGATCATGAAGATCCACGAGGACATGGGCGCGCCGATCTTCAATCCGCATCGTTATACGCTGGAAGAAGGCGGCATGAAGCAGACCGATGAAGTGCAGCTTGCCTTCAAGCGTGAGGCGGATCCCAAGGGTCTGCTCAATCCCGGCAAGATGATCGCCTGGGAAGACCCGACTTACGACTTCAAGTCGGGCAAGACGTTTTTGTTCAAGAGCCTGGCAGAAGCAGGCATCGGTTGAAAAAAGTGAGGCCCTGCTGGCTGTCCGGCAGGGCCTCAGATTTCGATGCTGACGTCAGAGCGCCTCAGTCCTTGGCGCGCTCGACATAGGAGCCATCCTCGGTCGAGATCACCACGCGGATGCCGGCAGTGACATGCGGCGGAACGGTGGTGCGCACGCCGTTGGACAGCATCGCCGGCTTATAGGACGAAGAGGCCGTCTGGCCCTTGGTCACCGGCTCGGTATCGGTAATCGTCAGCACCACGCGCGGCGGCAGGGTGATCGACACCGCGTTGCCTTCGTGCACCGACAGGTTCACTTGCATATTCTCTTGCAAATAGGCCTTCTGGTCGCCGATCACGTCGTCCTGAACGGAGATCTGCTCGAAGGTCTCTTGGTTCATGAAGTGATGGCCGTCACCGTCGGAATAGAGGTAGTTGTAGGGGCGGTCCTCGACATAGGCGCGCTCAACCATTTCTGTGGTGCGCCACCGCTCCGAGACCTTCACGCCATCCGAAATGCGGCGCATATCGACCTGGGTCACCGGGGTGCCCTTACCCGGATGGATGTTCTGGGCGAAGACAATGGCGTAGAGGCGACCGTCGACGTCGACAATATTGCCTTTGCGCAGCGAGGAGGCGATGACCTTCGGCACGGATGTGATCCTTAGCATGGGCGGATTGACGAGCCGCCGGGATGGTTCGCGGGCTCGCTTAGACGAAACGGACGCGGAAGGGAACCCCGTGTGGACGTTTCAGACGCTGACACGAACGAGCGCGCCAGCGGGTGTGCCGTTTTGGGTCGCGTATCGGGCGCCTGTCGACGAGCGGGTCGGGCCCTTTTGGGCGATCAATTGCGCCAGGAAGGGTGCGTCGTGGCGTCGGCGGGGTGCGCGACGCTCGGTGGCAGGGGTCACTGATGTGATCGGCAATGTCTTGCTTGTCTCCTCAGCCTCGACTTTCGCGCGGGAGCGGAAGCTCGGATCGGTATAGCGCCGGCCGAATCGCATTTCGCTTCCTGAGGCAATCGATCCGATGGCGGTCATGGCAAGCTCCCTGGTCATCGTGCCGTTTCGGGACGATCCCGGCGGCTTAAGGGAGAGTTCGCAATGGATGTGCCGAGAGAGCTTCAGATGCGCACGAGGCCGTGAATGGGCATTGCGCCTTCTGGACAGCGATAGAGCGCGTGCCTAAAGCCTGGACTATGATGATTTCTACCCTACCCGATCATTTTCGAGCTCATCCCTGGCGCTCAGCAGGCCTGCTTCTAGGCCTTGGTGCTGGCGCGACCATCCTCGGGGCGCTGTTCTTTGAACATGTGATCAAGCTCGCGCCGTGCCCGCTCTGCCTGGAACAGAGAGTGCCCTATTACATCGCGATCCCCCTGGGCTTCACGATCGCGCTTGCCGCGCATTTTCGCGCGCCTGTGCTTCTCTTACGATTAGGGCTGGTGGCTGCCGGCGCCGTGATGATCTGGGCCGCAGTCCTCGGCATTTATCATGCGGGCGCGGAATGGGCGTTCTGGCCTGGACCGACGACCTGCGGGGTGCCGGCGCCGATCACGCCGCGCGCCGGCGATCTTCTGCGCGCCATTCAAACGACCAGGGTTGCCGATTGCACCGTTGTGCAGTGGCGCTTTCTCGGTCTCTCGCTTGCGGGTTGGAATGCGGTCATTGCGACGTCCCTTGCCGGAATCGCCTTCTTGGGCGCCTCTCGGTCGCCCGCGCAGAAAGCCTAGTTCTTTCAGAAGGTTTATGGGCTGCTCGGTGCCGGCGATGGCCCAACCGGCGCACGCAGGTCGCGCCAAGCGTCGGTTCGCACACCGAAGTCGGTTTGCGCAGCGACATCGGGAACACGCGGACGCGCGATGCCAACCACTTCGAATTCGAGGCGACCGGTTGCAGCAAGCACAGTGTAGGAGGCGATCAGACGGTCGCTTTGCGCCAGCACGAGGCGGGAGCGGGCGCTAACGAAGTCTTGCTGCGCGTTCAAAAGCTCCTGGATGGTGCGGAGCCCTGCTTCCTGCTGGCGACGGACGCCTTCCACCGTTTCTGATGCTGCTCGCACCTCGTCGGTCGCTGCACGGACAGCGAAGGTCGCGTTTTCAAAGGCGCGATAGCCGGCAAATGCGCTTGACCGCGCCTGAAGACGTGCGCTGTCGAGTTGGCTCTGCGTCTGGCCGAGGAGTTCGCGCGACTGACGCGTCTGGGCTTCAGGGCCGCCGCCTTGATAGAGCGGCACGGTAACGCGGCCGACGACCTGTGCAGAATCGATCCGGCGCGTGCCAATCTCAGTGTCATAGTCGCGGGAGACCTGAGCCTGGAGATTAACTTGGGGCAGCATTTGCGCTTGCGAAATGCGAACGGCGGCCTCCGCCGCGCGGACATTGGCGACCGCGGCCAAGACAGCGGGGTTCTGACCGCTTGCCGCTGACCGCGCGCTATCGGCATTGCGCGGGAGCAGGCGATCGATCGCAGACACCGGCCGCAAATTGCCGGGCATCGCGCCAACCAGTCTCGTAAAACGATCGCGAGCAACGGATAGATCCGTCTCGACGGCATTGAGGTCTGCCCGACCGCGCGACAGGCGCGCTTCGGCCTGACTGACATCGGTTGGTGTTGCGACACCGGCGCCAAGGCGCGTCCGCGTGGTGTTCAAGGTCTCTTGCAAGAAGGCGACGTTGCGTTTCTGCACTTCCACCAGAGCCTGACCGGTAAAGGTCGCAAGATAGGTGGTGACCACCTCAAGCAGGATGCCCTGTTCGATGGCGCGCAGTTGTTCACGTGCGGCGGTGACCTGAGAGCTTGCCTGCCATACCGCGTTCGGTGTCTTGCCGCCGTCGTAGAGGTTCTGCGTTGCGGCCAGGCCGACGCCACGCTGGCCAATAGTGCCGCCGCTGCCGAAATTCGGGTTGCCGCGAAACAGCGACGTGGTGGCATTGACGCCGGCATAGGTGGTGGCGCTCACCTGAGGCAGCTGGGCGGAGCGTGCCTGGGGAATCTGCTCAACCGCCGCGCGTAGTGCGGATCTTTGGGCCCGGATGTCGGGATTGAACACGAAGGCGCGTTGAAGTGCCGTATTGAGGCTGTCGACCGCACCCGCTTGCGCAGTTGATCGGCCCTCGGTCCTGGTTTGGCGGCTCTGGGCGACGTCGGCGGATTGGGCATGGGCCATGCCAAAGGGAGCCGACGAGAGGCCGACAATCAACAATGCCGATTGAAACGTCACTTTGACGGTCATCGTCGCTTCACGCCGATCATCAGACAGAAAACAGCCTTTAGCCCCATTCCCGAGGCGTCGCAGCTACCAAGCCGCCCGCTGGCATCTTGTCAACGGAACTTGGGCCGCCGCCCACATCTAATGGCCTTCTGTCTCGCTCAGGCAACAGGCTGTTTCGAAGGTGTCTTGCCGGTCGCGGCCTCGCTCTGATAGACGACCGGGAAACGAGGGGCGCTCCCATGCAGAAATTCACTGTGCTAACCGGCGTTGCGGCACCGATGCGGACGATCAATGTCGACACTGACATGATCATCCCAAAGCAATATTTGAAGACCATTGCGCGCACGGGCCTGGGCAAGGGCCTCTTTTCCGAAATGCGCTATCGCGACGATGGGTCGGAGAACCCGGATTTCGTCTTGAACAAGCCTGCCTATCGCCAAGCTCAGGTCTTGGTGGCGGGCGACAATTTCGGCTGCGGGTCTTCGCGCGAGCATGCGCCCTGGGCGCTCTTGGACTATGGCATCCGCTGCGTCATTTCGACGAGCTTTGCCGATATCTTCTACAATAACTGCTTCAAGAACGGCGTCTTGCCGATCACGGTCACTCCCGAGCAGTTGGAAAAGCTGTTTGAGGATGCCGATCGCGGCGCGAATGCGACGCTGACCATCGATCTTGAGGCTCAGGAAATCCGTGGGCCCGATGGCGGCACGATCTCGTTTGAAATCGACGCTTTCCGCAAGCACTGCCTGCTCAATGGCTTGGACGA
>JBAWYY010000082.1:0-9366 GCA_037143285.1 Alphaproteobacteria bacterium
CGCCTGTTGCTCACCGGCGTCGAACTTCTCGTCATCGACGAAGCCGACCGCATGCTGGACATGGGCTTCATTCCCGACATCGAGCGCATTTGTAAGCTCGTCCCCTTCACCCGGCAGACGCTCTTCTTCACGGCCACCATGCCGCCGGAGATCCAGCGGGTCACCGCCCAATTTCTCCACAACCCCGTCAAGATCGAGGTTGCACGGCCTTCGTCAACGGCAGCAACAATTACACAGTCGCTAGTTCGGACCGGGCGCAAGGATTTCGAGAAGCGCGAGACACTGCGCTCACTCATCCGTTCGGCGGAAAATCTGAAAAACGCGATCATCTTCTGCAATCGGAAGAGTGAAGTCGCGACCGTCTATAAATCGCTGCAGAAGCACGAATTCTCGGTTGCCGCTTTGCACGGGGATATGGACCAACGCGCCCGAATGGCGGCACTCGCCTCATTCCGCGATGGCACCATTAAGCTCCTGGTTGCCTCCGATGTCGCCGCGCGTGGCCTCGATATTCCCGAGGTCAGCCACGTCTTCAATTACGACACGCCTCACCACGCCGAGGACTATGTCCATCGCATCGGCCGCACGGGCCGCGCCGGCCGCCTGGGAACGGCGATCACGCTGGTAACCGGCGAAGATGGCAAGCAAATTTCTGCCATCGAAAAGCTGATCGGGCAGCCGATTGCCTGGGCGACCCCGCCGATCACGGAAGAGGATGCACAGGAAGCGCGGGCCGAGCGTCGCGCCGATCGTGAGGCTGGGCATGGCGGCGACAAGCGCCGTACTGTGTCACGGGGCGGGCGCGATGCAGGACGCGATCGCAATCGTGATCGTCATCGCCGCGATGAGAGCGCTACCCCGCGAGCCGCTATCACACCGGCAACACCGCAGCCGGCACCACAACAGCCCGTCGCTGCTAAGGTCGCCGAGGCACCTGTCGCGGCAAAGCCACGGCCTGCCAAGGCGCCGGTTTCTGCACCGGCTCATGAGCCCGCGGACATGTCGCATCTGCCGAGTTTTCTGCTGCGATCAGTCGCAACACGCGGTCGCTAGGGGTACAACTCCCCTAACGTCACATAAGCAGAACTGCTGGCATGTTTCGCCTCGGTGAGCGGTCTCCATTTACCGTGTTTTCATTTGTTTAAGGCAAGGTTCCCACGACGTTAGGCTTTAAGGGCCTTGGCGGCGCCCGCTGGGCCGCTGCGGATCGTGGGGACGCAATGACGGACACACCTGAGGATATCGCGCGAAGCCAAAAATTCGCCGACCAGGCCCTGCAACAGATCAAGGCTCGCCTCGTTTCGGCCGCTCCCCGAAACTATGAGATCTGGTACGCCTATGTCTCAGGCTACCTCACTGACCTCTCGGACAAGATCAACGAGATCATCTCAACGCGGGGGTCTGTGACCCAGCGCGATTTGGATCGGATTTACGAAGAAACCCTTTCGCCGCATCGCTATTCGTCGGAAGTGGATACTGCCGGCTCCAAGGTCATGAACGAGATTGACCAGGTGATGGCGATGATGGAGGCCTCCTCCACCCAAGCGGCATCCTACCAATCGAAGCTCGCAGGCGCCGGCGAAAAGCTCGGCGGGGCTGACGGTATTGATTCCGTTCGTTCGATCGTGGAAATGCTTGTTCTCTCGACCCGCGAGATGGAGCGCTCCAATCGCGCCCTCGAGCAGCGTTTGAAGCAGTCTCGTGGCGAGATTAAGAACCTGCGCGATAATCTCGATGCAGTCCGCACCGAAAGTTTTACCGACCCGCTGACCGGTCTCGCCAATCGTAAATTCTACGATCAACACTCGGCGAAAGCCTTGGCCGAGGCGCGAGCGTCAAAGCAGCCGCTGTCCTTGCTCGCCACAGACATCGACTTCTTCAAAAAGTTCAATGACACCTATGGCCATCTGACCGGTGACCAGGTGCTACGCCTCGTCGCGCAAGCGCTGAAGCAGAACGTCAAAGGCCAAGACATTGCTTGCCGCTACGGCGGTGAGGAATTCGCGGTTATTCTCCCAGATACGAGCCTGCGTGAGGCTGTCACTGTTGCCGAGCATATTCGCCGCGCGGTGATGACCAAGGAACTCGTGAAGCGTTCAACGGGTGAGAACCTTGGCCGCATCACCATTTCAATCGGTGTCGCGACCCTGAAACCCGGCGATACCGTGAACTCGCTCTATGACCGCGCTGACCAGTGCCTTTATGCCGCGAAGCGCGGCGGCCGCAACCGTGTCGTCTGCGAAACCGATCCGGAAATGGCGAACGGCGACCCGGCTGCAGCGTAACCTGCTTTGCACGCTAATCTGAACCGCGCGGCCTAAAAGCTTAGCGCGGTTTTTTCGTTCGCTCGCCCACAGGCTTCCGACTCTTCTTCGCTGACGCGCGGAGAGCTGCGGCCCAAGCGACGCGCGCCCATCGGACAAGCGCGTCGGGATCTTCATAGCCTTCGTCTGGCAGACGCCGATAGGACATCACTGCTCGCTTGCCGCCCCCGGCCTCATAGACAAAGGGCTCGGCGCCCGCGGCTACGAAGGTCGGATCAGCCTCGCTATCGCTCTTAAGATAAACCACGTCGTCAGCGACAAGGCCGAACATTAGGCCATCTCGATAGAGACCGATGCCGCCAAACATGCGCCGTGTTGAAATCCGGGCGAAGGGCGCGAACAAATCTTCGAAAAAGGCCGGGTCGCTCACGAGCCTTAATGGGTCGCCATCGCGGCGGGATTGGCCGGGGTCAAAGCGATCGATTCGCCGCAGCCGCAGGCGGAAGTCTGGTTCGGATTGTTGAACACGAATTTCGAGGCGAGCTTATCGGTGACGAAATCCATTTCGGTGCCGAGGAGATAAAGCACGGCGGTTGCGTCAATGAATACGCGCACGCCCTTGTCATCCACCACTTCATCAAAGCGCGCGGGCTGGTCGATGAACTCCATCGTATATTCCATGCCAGCACAGCCGCCCTTCTTCACGCCAAGCTTCAAACCAGCCTTCGGCGTCTCAGCGGAGGCCATCAAAGACTTCACGCGCTCGGCGGCTGCATCGGTCAGCCGCATCACCGGCATCTTAGGCAAGGGCATCTCGGTCTCTCCACGGCGGGATCGGGTTCAAGGCCCGACACGGCGTATCGTCACAACAAGATAATCATCGCTGACCAAGAATGAAGCCCTGGTCAACGCGGATAGGGTGTCACCACATATTCAGAGCGATCCGTGCCTCATCGGACATGCGGCTCTGGTCCCATGGCGGATCGAATGTGAGGGACACCTTCACTTCGCGAATGCCCGGAACAGTCGAAACCGCGTTCTCAACCATCCCCGGTAATTCACCCGCCGAAGGGCAGGAAGGGGACGTCAGCGTCATATCGATGGCGACCTTGCGGTCGTCATCGATATCCACCCGATAAATGAGGCCGAGCTCATAGATATCGGAGGGAATTTCCGGGTCATAGACCGTCTTCATCGCGGCGACGATGTCGTCGGTCAACCGGTCCAGCTCTTCGGGCGGGATGGCGGCGGTCGAAGCTTCCACAGCTGTATTGAGCGTCTGCATATCGTCCATCGGGGTCAAGGTCCCTTGGGGCAAGTCTCGGGGGTACACGTGTCGTCGTGTCGTTAAGAGAACATATGGTGGGCCTTGGCGAGCGCGTCTGCAAGCGCATCGACTTCGGCGACGGTATTGTAAAGGCCAAAGCTCGCTCGGCAGGTCGATGTGACACCGAATCGGGCGAGCAAGGGCATGGCGCAATGGGTCCCTGCCCTGACTGCCACGCCGTAGCGGTCAATGACGGTTGCCACATCATGGGCATGGGCCCCCGCCATCTCAAACGAGACGATTGCCCCCTTATCCCGGGCCTTGCCGATAATGCGGATCGAGTTGAGCTCCGATAAACGCTCGTGAGCGTAATCGCGGAGGACCGCCTCATGAGCGGCAATCCGATCGCGACCCAGCGCCATCATATAGTTGAGCGCGGCGCCAAGCCCAACCGCCTCGATAATCGCCGGCGTTCCCGCCTCAAAGCGATGGGGCGGATCATTATAGGTCACCGTATCCTTCGTGACCGTCACGATCATTTCGCCACCGCCCTCGAAGGGCGGCAATTGATCGAGAAAGGCTTTGCGGCCCCAAACAACACCGATGCCGGTGGGTCCATAGACCTTATGGCCTGTAAAGACGTAGAAATCGGCGCCAAGCGTCTGGACATCCACCGTCATGTGCACAGCGCTCTGGCTGCCGTCGACAACAAGCGGGATGCCGTGGGCGCGCGTGATCGCCGCCACCTTCTCAATGGGCACGATGGTGCCGAGTGCGTTCGACATATGGGTGATCGACACCACTTTCGTGCGCGGCGTGATCAGCTTCTCAAATTCGTCGAGAAGGAAATTGCCGTCTTCATCCACCGGCGCCCATTTGATCACCACGCCATGACGCTCGCGCCAAAAGTGCCAGGGCACGATGTTGGAGTGATGCTCCATGATCGACAGAATGATCTCGTCGCCCTCGCCAAGCTTCAGATGGCGGCCGAGCGATGAGGCGATTAGATTGAGCCCGCCGGTCGAAGAACGGCAAAAGATCACCTCCTCCAAATGCTCGGCATTGAGGAAGCGCTTCACGGTCTCGCGGGCAGCCTCATAGGCCTCGGTCGACGCATTGGCGAGGAAATGCAGTCCGCGATGGACATTGGCATAGTCCTCGCTCATCAACCGAGTCATGGCCTCCATCACCTGGCGCGGCTTTTGGGCGGACGCACCATTGTCGAGATAGACCAAGGGCTTACCATAAACCTGGCGAGCCAGAATCGGGAAGTCCGCACGCACCGCCTCAACGTCATAGGGCGTGGACAGCGTCGCTAAGGGAAGCGTCGTCATTGGCTCACCCCTCTCGTGACAGCATCCAGTCGGTGACGGATCCGAGGAGAGCCGCTCGCAGATCGTCGATCGCGGCGATGGTTCCCTCACCGAAATCTTCGATGGCCTCGCGCGCAAAGGCTTCGACCAGGAGGGCCTCGGCTTCCTTGTGCGGAACACCACGGGACTTCAGGTAGAACATCAGGTCCTCGTCCAACTCGCCCACCGTGCAGCCATGGGCGCATTGGACGTCATCGGCAAAGATCTCAAGCTCGGGCTTATTGGCCATTTCCGGGCCATCGGCGAGCATGATCGTCTGGCTCATCATCCGACCATCGGTCTTCTGAGCATGGGGCGCGACAATGATCTTGCCCTGAAAGACGCCCTTCGCCTCGTGGTCGAGGATGGTTTTGAACATCTCGCGGCTCTCGCAATTGGGCACCGCGTGATCCATCACCAAGGTCGTGTCGGCATGCTGCTTATGGCGCAGCATGGTCACGCCACGCAGCGTCGCCTTCGAATTCTCGCCACCAAAGCGCACGAACAGTTGGTTGCGGGACACAGCACCGCCTGTCGTGACGGTCAGCGTATCAAAATGCGCGTTGGGGCCGATATCAGCCACGAGCGACGCAATATGGAGGGCTTTATCGCCTTCGGTCTGCCGGCGCCCGTGTTCGAGGGTTGCGCCCTCGCCCACCACCACGTGCAAGACCGTGTTCTTCTGATAGTCGACGTCAGCCGGGCCCACATGGCTTTCGAGGATACCGATGGAGGCACCCGCACCCACCGTAACGAAGTGCCGCGATGAAACAAAATGCGCGGCAGTTACCACCGAGATGATGTGGAGGTCATCGTGGACAACGGTGCCCGCGGCCACATCGATGATCACACCATCGCGCAGGAACATGGTGTTCAGCGCCATCAGGGGATCGTTGAAACGCTCCTCTGCGCGCGCAACAGCCTCCGAAATATCGGCGCGCCCCGCTACGAGAGCGTCCGAGAGCCCGGTGACCGTCACACCATCCGGCAGCCGGCCCGACAGCGCGCCGATGAATTGGCCATCGATGATCACAATCGGAATCGCCTTGAACGAGCCTTTGGCGCGGCTCACAAGCTCAGCTGCCAGGCTCAAGCCGTCCACGTCGGTCGTCGCTGCGAGCGGACGCGCGTCCCGCATCAGCGCACGCAAATCGGTGTATTTCCATTCCTCGACCCGCCGATGAGGCAAGCCCTTGGCTTCAAAGCGCGCGAAAGCGGCGTCGCGCAGGGCGTTGACCGCAGCGCCGCCGGGGAACTCTTTCTTTTCGACGCCATAGGCAGCAATCAAGGCAGCCTCGGCACCCGTCCGCATCGGAGTGACAGCATTCATCGTCATGCGGCCTTCTCGATCACGTCGGCATAGCCGTTAGCTTCGAGTTCCAGCGCCAGTTCCGGCCCGCCCGAACGGATGATGCGGCCCTTGGAGAGGACATGCACTACATCGGGTTTGATATAGTCGAGGAGGCGCTGATAGTGGGTGATCACGACGAAGGACCGCTCCGGCGAGCGCATGCGATTGACGCCCTCGGCGACGATCTTCAGCGCATCGATGTCGAGGCCGGAATCGGTCTCATCGAGGATCGCGACCTTCGGCTCCAACAGCGACATCTGCAGGATTTCGTTGCGCTTCTTCTCACCGCCAGAGAAGCCGACATTGACCGAGCGGCGCAGCATATCGGCGCCAATGCCCAATTCCTTCGCGCGGCCATTCACGAGCTTGATGAAGTCCGGCGTCTTGATCTCGTCAAGGCCGCGCGCACGCCGTTGGGCGTTGATGGCGGCTTTCAGGAAGGTCATCTGGCCCACGCCGGGGATTTCCATGGGGTATTGAAACGCCAAAAAGAGGCCGGCGGCCGCCCGCTCATCGGGCGTCATCGGCAGAATATCGACGCCGTCGAGCAACGCTTCGCCCGCCGTGACTTCATAGTCATCGCGGCCTGCGAGCACATAAGACAAGGTCGACTTGCCGGAGCCGTTCGGGCCCATGATCGCAGCAACTTGGCCCTTCTCAATGGTGAGGTTGAGCCCATTGAGTATCTGCTTGTCCTCGTCGGCGATCTTGGCGGTGAGGTTTGAGATGGTGAGGAGCGACATCGAGGGATGACCTGTTTGTGAAAGAGTGAGCGGCGCAAGCGCCTGAAGGACGGCTGAGAAAGCGGCTCAGCCGACCGAGCCCTCAAGTGAGATGGAAATGAGCTTCTGAGCCTCCACCATGAATTCCATGGGGAGTTGCTGCAGCACATCTTTGACGAAGCCGTTGACCACCAGGGCAACAGCTTCTTCAGCGGTCAGACCGCGCTGCCGGCAATAGAACAAGATGTCCTCAGAGATCTTCGACGTGGTCGCTTCATGTTCGAACACGGCGGTAGACGTCTTGCTCTCGATATAGGGCACCGTATGGGCCCCGCAGTTCTCACCGATCAACAGGCTGTCGCAATTGGTGAAGTTCTTCGCGCCCTTCGCCTTGCGATGCGCAGAAACAAGCCCGCGATAGGTGTTCTGGCTCTTGCCGGCCGAGATCCCCTTGGACACCACGCGTGAGCGGGTGTTCTTACCCAAATGGATCATCTTGGTGCCGCTATCGACCTGCTGTGCCCCATTGGAGACGGCAATCGAATAGAACTCACCTTGGCTGTCGTCGCCGCGCAGGATGCAAGACGGATATTTCCACGTGATCGCCGACCCTGTCTCTACCTGCGTCCAGGAGATTTTAGACCGATCGCCGCGGCAATCCCCACGCTTGGTCACGAAGTTATAGATGCCGCCACGGCCCTCGGCGTCGCCGGGATACCAATTCTGGACGGTCGAATATTTGATCTCGGCATCGTCCAAAGCGACGAGCTCGACGACGGCAGCGTGCAACTGGTTCTCGTCGCGCTTCGGTGCGGTGCAGCCCTCGAGATAGGACACGTAAGAGCCCTTGTCCGCGATGATCAGCGTGCGCTCGAACTGGCCCGTCTTCTGCTCATTGATGCGAAAATAGGTCGACAATTCCATCGGGCAGCGAACACCCGGCGGAATATAGACGAAGGAGCCATCAGAGAAGACGGCCGCGTTCAAGGTCGCATAAAAATTGTCGGTCGCCGGCACCACAGTGCCAAGATATTGCCGCACGAGATCCGGGAACTCGTGGAGAGCGTCTGATATCGAGCCGAAGATGACACCGGCCTTGCGCAGCTCTTCTTTGAAGGTCGTCACCACCGATACGGAATCGAACACCGCATCCACAGCGATGCGATTCTGCGGCTCGATGCCGGCCAGCATTTCCTGCTCGCGCAAAGGGATACCAAGCTTCTTATAGGTCTCAAGGATCGCCGGATCGACCTCGTCGAGCGACTTCGGCGCCGGGTTCGATTTGGGCGCGGCGTAATAATAGAGGTCTTGGAAATCGATCTGCGGATAGTGGACGCGCGCCCAGGTCGGCTCGCGCATGGTCAGCCAGCGCCGATAGGCATCAAGCCGCCATTCAGTCATCCATTCCGGCTCGCTCTTCCGGGCGGAAATGTAGCGGACGATATCTTCCGACAGCCCCTTGGGCGCCAGTTCCATCTCGATATCGGTCGAGAACCCATACTTATATTGATCGACATCGATCGCGCGGACCGTATCAACCGTCTCCTGAACCGCAGGCATACTCGTCTCCTCACGACCATCGCAGGGTCAAGGCCTGCGTGCCGAGTGTTCCCCCACCCGCGCAGCTTACGCCGCTCGGGCCTTTGACCCTCTCAAACGCGGCAGAAGCCGCGCTGTCACTGACAAAAGCCGCTCAATATCGGCCTCTGTCGACGTCCACCCAAAACTGACACGTAGCGCACCCCTGACTAGATCAGCCGGCACCCCCATGGCACTTAGCACATGCGACGATCTGACGCGGCCCGACGAACAGGCCGCACCAGACGACAAGGCGATCCCTTCGAGATCATAAGCGATCAAGGCGGTCTCAGCCGAAACGCCAGGGATGCTGAAACAAGAGGTGTTGCCCACTCGTTGAGCGCCAGCGCCCGCAATCAAAACATCCGGGGCAAGCTCAATCAGCCCCGCCTCAAACCGATCCCGCAAGGCGCCTAGCCTCTGTGCCTCGCTCGACGTCGCAGCCGTTGCAGCCTTCAACGCAGCCGCAAAGCCCGCGATACCCGCGACATTCTCAGTCCCCGCACGTCGACCCTTCTCTTGGCCGCCGCCACGAATGAGCGGCGAGCCGTCAAATCCCTCTGCGGTCGCAACGATGGCGCCGACCCCTTGGGGACCCCCGACCTTATGGGCTGACAGGATCAGGATATCGGCATCGGCCGGGTCAACTTCAATGCGGCCAATTGCTTGAACCGCATCAACCACGAAAAGGTGCCCTGCCGCCCGCACTTGACGTCCGATCGCTCGGATATCTTGGATAACCCCGGTCTCGTTATTGACCGCCTGGATCGCGACAATCGCCCAACTTGGGCGAGCGGATGCCTCATCCAAGGCCGCGGCATCGATCCGACCG
>JBAWYY010000083.1:0-9249 GCA_037143285.1 Alphaproteobacteria bacterium
CCTCGCGCCCTCTCTCCGCCCACCGTTTCGCCTAAATTAATGGGTCCTGACCCTAAGTCATAGGCGTGCTTGCCAAAACGAGCTTTGAGTAGTTTCCGGCTCTGGGGCTGAAACCGATCCCGCCGCTAGAACCGAAGACCGGGGCGTTTCTCATGACGCTTCGAGGCTCCGACGTCTCATCACCGATGGGCTGATATCGCTCTGCCCGTGATCCCCATCCGATCACGACAGGGCGTTTCGCACGTTCAACGGGTCAAGGCCCGTTTGCCTGTCACGGACTGATCATCGCGCTCCGATGACCCGTCCCCATCCCTGGAGATTTGAGATGACCACGAAATCAAAACTGATGATGCTCGCCTTCGCATGTTCCGCAGCCTTGCTGCCGACAGCGGGTGAAGCCCAAAGTGCCGTGCGTGTGGGAACGCTTCGTTGCAATGTCTCAGCCGGCATCGGGCTGCTCATCACCTCGACCCGCGATATCAATTGCCTCTACCAGCCTCAGCGCGGCCGTCGCGAAGCCTATCGCGGCTCGATCCGCCGCTTCGGCCTTGATCTCGGTGCCACAACGCCGGGCGTCTTGGTCTGGGGTGTGGTCGCTCAAACCCGTCGGCCGGGTCGCGGCGCCCTCGCAGGCGAATATGTGGGCGGAACGGCGGAAGCAACCGTTGGTGCCGGTCTTGGTGTCAATGCGCTCGTCGGCGGTTCAAACCGCGCCTATAGCCTTCAGCCGCTGTCCGTTGAGGGTCAGCTCGGCCTTAATCTTGCCGTTGGCGTTGCCGATCTCACGCTGGTTAGCGCTGGCCGCTAAAGCCCGCACACGGTTTCAAATCGCCGGCTCAGATCTAATCGTCTCAGCTGTCGTAACCTCAAAAGCGTGGCCTTCGGGCCGCGCTTTTTCGTCAGTCACAGCGCATGCGCGCTTAATCCAGCGTTCGGGAGCCACTATGAGCCGCATTGAAGAGCCTCCCTATGCCACGGAGTTGCGCGAGGGGCGGGCCGAGATCCGCATCTATGAGCCAATGATCGTTGCGGAAACCCTGGTCGCCGGTGAGCGGAAGGCGGCTGTGAATACCGGCTTCCGGTTGCTCGCGGCCTATATCTTCGGCGCGAACAAACCGAAGGCGAAGATCGCCATGACCGCGCCGGTGCAACAGCAATCGGTCCAGACGATTGCGATGACCGCACCCGTGACGCAGACCGCAAGCGACGGGCGGTGGCGTGTCAGGTTCACGATGCCGAGGGAATGGACGCTTGAGACTTTGCCGGCGCCCAATGACGCGCGGGTGCATCTGGTTGAAGTCCCGCCCTTACGCGTCGTCGCCCTGCGGTTCTCCGGCTTTGTGACGGAGAATGCGATCAAAGCGCGGGTGGAGGAGATCCGGAATTTTGCGGATGCCCATCAGCTTAAAATCGCCGAGGTGCCGATCCTGTCCTTCTATGATCCGCCATGGACCTTGCCGTTCCTGCGGCGCAATGAAGTGATGTTTGAAATCATCTAAAGCGAAAAAGCTCCCGAGGGGCAGGGGCAGTCGCCCAATCCCTCGGAAGCCTCATAAAGCCAATGGCTTAAGTGCCGCGTTCGCCTAGCTCAAGTCGCTCGATGGCTGGGTTTGAAGCGCGGCCATCATTGAAGCTTTGGGCATCGGGTGCTTGTGACGGGTGATGGACACAAGGGTCTCACCACTCTCACTGTCGGTCACCAGCACTTGGCGCTCGGTCGGCTTGCCGTCGAACTTTTCATTGTCCTTTTCCGCATCCTTGCGGGTGATGTGGATCACGCCATCGCGGTGGTTGGGCGGGGAATAGAGGGTTACGAGCTTCATCGCGGTGACCCCGGTATTGACGATGTTGTGGGGCGTGCCCGCTGGAACCACGATGCCAAAGCCCGGTTTGATGGCGGTATGGACATCATTGAGGATGACTTCACCGGTACCCGCTTCCACGCGAAAGAATTGGTCGAGCTTATGGGTCTCAAGCCCGATATCCTCGTTTGGTTTCAAGGCCATCAGCACGAGTTGGCTGTGCTGGGCGGTGTATAGCACGTGGCGGAACGCACTGTTGTTTGAGGCGGCAGATCCGATATCGGTGACAAAGCCCTTCATGGGTCGGTTCCTTGAGCTGGCGCGTGGAAGCGCGGGGTGCAGATGGGGTTCAGGCGGCCTCAAGCGAACCCCTATGATCCCGGTCGCGTCGATCACCGCCGTTTTGCTGAGCCCACACCCTCGGTCTTGGGGCCTGCTTGGATAAGGCTCTGAAACTACTCAAGGGGCCTGCGACCACCGCCGTCGGTGCGCTGTCTGAAGCCCCCGCCATCCCTCGGTCGCGTAGAATCCGAGCCTGATCGAGCCGCCCAAATTGCCGTTGGCTCCAGCGTGTCGAAGCGACGGCTTGCCGCTGCGCTAGTCGGGGCATTGCCGTTTTCGGCACGAATGGCAGGAGCGACCCGTCATCTGCGATTGGGGCTCGTGCTGACCCTGAAACACCAAACTGAACGGACACCATCATGTCACACGATGCCGAACTGAAATCCGCCGTGCTCGCCGAATTGAAGTGGGAGCCGAGCGTCGATGCCGCTCACGTCGGGGTTACCGCCAAGGACGGCGTGATCTCATTGATGGGCCATGTCGGCTCTTATGTGGAAAAGCATGGCGCTGAGAAAGCCGCTGGACGGGTCACAGGCGTCAAAGCCGTGGCTGAAGAGCTGGAAGTGCGACTGCCCTACAGCATCAAGCATAGCGACGAGGATATCGCGAAGGCCGGCGTCAATCGCTTGGCTTGGAACAGCGCCATTCCCCGCGATGCCGTGAAGCTCAAGGTCGAGAACGGTTGGGTGACGCTCTCTGGATCGGTCGAATGGAATTTCCAAAAAGACGCCGCCAAGAACGACATCCGCTGGCTCTACGGCGTCGTCGGCGTCTCCAACGACATCATGGTCAAGCCGGTCGCAAACGCCGCCAATATCAGCAAGGACATCAACCATGCGCTGCATCGCTCATGGTTCTTCAATGATCCGCAGACGGTCCATGTCACCGCCATCGGCGGCGATGTGAAGCTCACCGGCACGGTCGACAGCTGGTGGGATCGCCAGACTGCCGGCGCGACCGCCTGGGCAGCACCGGGTGCTGCCTCCGTTCAAAACGACATTCGGGTCAACTGACGTGTCGTCTTGATGGTTCCACTGGCCGCCCCCCGTCGGCCGGTGGATCTTTCCCTTTCCCTGGAGGTTCCATGAAACCGCTTCGCACCTGGGCCCTGATCGCCGGTGGCGCCCATGCCCGCATCCTCGAAAATAACGGGCCGATCCACGGCGACAGCCATCACGGCTCGCTCGGCCATGGCGAGAGCCGGAACGACTGGATGCCCGTGGAGGGCTTGTCGTTCAATGGCAATCACGCCGCGACCCATGACCTGGTGAGCGATCGCCAGGGCCGGAGCTTTAGCTCCACGGGTTCCGGGCGCTCAGCCATCGAACCCCATACGGATCCGCACCGCGCGCTGAAGACCAAGTTCGCCCATCATCTCGCGGAGATCCTGGCCAAAGAGTTGGAGGCCGGCGCCTTCCATCGGCTCATCATCGCCGCACCGCCGGCCATGCTCGGCGATCTCCGCCATTCGATCTCGGACAAGGTGCGCGCGACCGTGATTGCCGAATTCCCCCATGACCTCACGAAGACGCCAAATCACGAGATCGCCGGCCACCTGACGCCGCTGCCGCTCTGATTGAGCGCGGGACGGTGTTATCCGCGAGCCCCATCACGTGACGATGAAGCCCTGGCGGTGAAAGCCCCAGGGCTTCTTTGCGTCTTGGTCATTTCGAATCTTGGGTTGTTGCTGAGACCGATCACGGCCGCATTGGGCCTGCGGTTCAGATGGCGCGGTAGGGCTGGCCAACACGAACAAAACCCATTGGCCGGGTGGGCGAAGGCCTTTGGGTCGCAAGTGCTGGGTCTGACCGCAAACGGGAGCGGAAGGCCATGCGCAACACAGCCCCCAAGAGCACTGCTTCGGCATCCTGATCAGCTCGACTATTGCGCGTGATGCCAAGCTGCCAGAGCCGGTCGGCAGCATCCGCCGCGAGCTGTTCCAGCGCGTCGGCCGCAAGGGTCATCAGATCGAGATGGCGGTGGACGGCATAGGCGCGAAGCTCGTCGCTGACGGCGGGATCGATCCGATCAAGGAGCGCGCTGGCGCGGCCCTGCTGCCCCTTGAGCGCAGCGATCAGCTCCATCAGCGCCATGCCGCCTATTCGGTCATCGATTGCAATTGGCTCGCGGACAAGGCTCTGGCGGGTCATGGCGTTTGAACAGTTCGGGCTTGGGGGTGGGAAAGAGCGGCAACGCCGATCATGATCCAGCCCATGCCGGCGAAAATCATGTTCACGCTCAAGAAAATGCCGAGGATGAAGAGGCTTGAGGCCGGCCATTGGGCAAGCACCATGATCCCTAAGAGGGTAGTGAACAGGGATGAAAGTGCGATCCAGAGCCCGATACTTTCCGACCAGATCACCAGCGACAAGGCGAGACGTACAACGCCGGCGCCGACCAGAGAAAGCCCGAGACCAAGGGTCAGCACGCTTGCGGCCATCAGGGGGTTGAAGAAGGCGAAGAGCCCGGCGCCAAGATAAAGTGCGCCGAGAAGTCCCCAGATCGGCAGATTGCGCCAAGAGCGCGACTGCAGGCCGAGCGTAATCTCAGCGCCGCCGGCCATCATCATGCCGATGGCGACGAGATAGACCGAAACCATGGTAGCGCTGGTCACGCTGACGAAGGCGATGGAGCCAAGCCCGACAAGCAGCGCCCCGAAGGTGATGAGCCGGCTTGGCTGCAACGGCGGCGCCAATTTGGCTAAGTCAAAGAAGAACGCCTGCGCGGCAGGGATGGTTTTCGTCATGTCCATCGCGTGTTCTCCCGTGGCCTATTTCAGCCTTTACCTGCCGCAGGTGTAATGACCCGCCGCCAAGGTCGTCGGCATCCTCGTTTTCCGAGTGCCATCAGAAAGTTAGTCGTGGCCCTTGGCACACAGAAGCTTCGGGAACTACCCAGCGGCAAAGTCTTCTGATCTCGGCTCTTTGGGCTTGCCTGCGGGCTTCGCAAGTGGAGACTTGGCGGGAGGATCAGTGGGCCGATCGTCGAGGGGATCATGCATTTGCGGGCCCTCGGGCCCGGCGCCGCCTTCACCGTCCCACCGCGCCAGCGCCTTCTGGCGAAGCGCTGCGGCATCGGGGAGTGGGCGTTGAGCGTCGGTCATGATCGGCTCCATCGGGTGTCTTTGGTTTGAGTGCCGACACGGCGTCAGCGCAGTTGCCAATCGGTCATGCGACCCTGCCAGACGAGATGCGGCGTGCCCTCGATCTTCCAGGTTACTTCTGCGCGAAAGGGCAGGCGCCGTCCCTCGTGCAAGCGATAGTCGGAGAAGCGCGCGAGCCAAGGCGTTGGCTTGAATTCCGAGCCGACCGCACGGGGTCGCAGCGCGAACATGTCGGCGACCATGCCCTCGTCATCGAGGGTGAAGGTCACCTCGGCCGCATTCTCGCCAAGGCCGGAGCTAACGCTCAGTTGATGTGAGCCGAGGCTGCGCCAGACCAGCGCGTTGTTGCGTAAGATGGCGTCGGGCGCGAGCGGTAGCTCCGCGAGATAGCGGATGAGCTGGCCCTGGGTGAGGGCCGCCGAGGGCTCAAAGCGGGCCAAAGGGATGAGACCGAGCGCTTTCACGCTCAGCGAACCCTCGCCATGGTCCAGGCTGTCGCGGATCCATTGCAGCCCGAACGCGCCGGTCCGCGCGCGCCAGTCAAAGGCACAGCGGGTCACCGATACCGACTGGCTCGCCTTGAATGACGTCCAGCGGGCGTCATTGCTCACCCTCATGCGGCCGGTCTGGGTGAGATGGACCGTGGACCGATGATCGCCCGTCTTCGCGCCCAACCGTTGGGCCAGTGCTTGGGCTTCCGAACAGGCGGGTTTTTCAAAGGGAGACGTCATGGGCGGTGATCCTTGTCATCCCGATGGGCATCGTGAGGCGTCAGCCCCAGCTCAATCGATGCGGTTTGCGAGATGGGATTCAACGAACCAAAGCTGGAGGTCGATGCCACGCGACACCTGCGTGAAGAGATCGGCCGTATCCACATCGCCAAAATTGGTGGCCAGCACTGAAGCCTCGCGCACGCCTTCGCCAAAGGCTGCGAGCGCGCCCGATACCGCAAAGATATGCTTCTGCTCGTCGGCAATCCCCAGGGGGTAGACGATGAGGCTCGTGCGTTCGGCGGCGACCTGGATCGTCCCATCAGCCGTGCCGCCGAGGCCGCCGGCGCGTTCGGCGAGGAGATCGGAAAAGGCCTCGACCTCCTCGGAGACGGAATCAAAGAGCTTGTGGACGGCGATGAAATTGGCGCCCCGCACGTTCCAATGAGCCTGCTTCACCTGCGCATGGAGATCGATGGCGGTTGCGAGGTGCTTGTTCAGGAGCTCGACCGATTGAATGCGGATCTTCTCATCAAGCGTATTGCGGGTCGGATGCATCGCGCGCTCCATTGACTGTGAGAGGAAAAAAATGGGGCCCCGCGCCGGCTGAGCTGGGGCCCCAGAGAATGACGATCGGCCCGCCGCGGAGGGGATTGCGGAAGACCTCAGGAGCTTGGACAGGACAAGCCCGGTCATTCCTTGTGTTATCGTTTCCAAGGGGGGCAAACGGAGCGCCGGAATCTACTCAAAATGACGCTTATTGGCGTGATGGGCGCCGGTTTAGCGGCTCACTCGCAATCGATCTGCGCCCTGGCCTTCCATGCGCCCATCCACCACCTCGACGATACGATCGCAGCGTTTGGCGAGATCGATATTGTGGGTGACGATCAAAAAGGTCGTGCCGTTGGCGATGTTCACCTTGCGCATCATCTTGAACACGGTATCCGCCGAGACGGAATCGAGATTGCCGGTTGGCTCATCCGCCAGGATCAGGGATGGGTTCATCGAGAGCCCGCGCGCAATCGCCACACGCTGTTGCTGACCGCCTGACATGTTGTTGGCGAGGTTATCCTCCCATTTGTCGAGTTCCATTTCGGCGAGGAGTGCGTGGGCGCGGGCGCGCATGGCCGCATTGGGGAATTTCTGATCCACCAGCATGGGCATCATCACATTCTCGATGGCCGTGAAGGCCGAAATCAGAAAGTGGCTTTGGAACACGAAGCCGATGCTGCGGCCGCGCAATTTGGTCAGCGCCTCATCGTCAAGTTCGCCGGTATCCTGGCCATTGATGAAGAGCTTCCCCGAGGTCGGTCGGTCCAAGAGGCCGATGATGTTGAGCAAGGTGCTTTTGCCCGAACCGGACGGTCCCATAAGGGCGACGAATTCGTGGGGCTGGAGCACGAGGTCGATGTCGTGCAGCACCTCGACCTCGGCTTCTGTGCCGAGGTTATAGGTCTTGCAGACGGCTTCGAGCCGCAGGACCGGAGGGGTATCAGCCACGCATGGCCACCACGGGGTCAAGGCGGGCTGCCCGGAGTGCCGGGACAGCTGCGGCTGCAACGCCGGTGATGACAGCCAACACAAGGGCCGAGACGAAGAGTGAGGGCTCGATCGAGAAGGGAAAGATCTCCGTGCCATCGCTTTGGCGGACGACGGAGTGAAAAAATAGGAACGAGAGCCCGCCAAGCGCCGAGCCGACGATGGAACCGAGAAAGCCGAGGAGCGCGCCTTGCAACAAGAACACGCGTAGGATCTGGCGCTGCGAAGTGCCCATGGCGCGGAGAATGCCGATATCCTTCGAACGCTGGATGACGGACACCACCAGCACGCTCGCAATGCCGAAGGCAACCGAGAGCCCGACAAACAAGCGTATGACGCCAAAAGATAATTTCTGCGCATTGATGGCGGTAAAGAACTGCGCATTGGTCTTGATCCAGCTATCTGCCGTGCGCCCGGTGCCAACCGAAATCTCCTGCGCGATCACCTCGGCCTGATAGGGATCCACAACGGTGATATCGATGGCGAGCACGCCGCCCACGAGATTGGCTAGGACCTGCGCAGTGCGCAGCGCCACGAAGGCATTGTGTGAATTGGCGCCCTTGTTGCCGAGGTCGAAAATGGCGCTCACCGTCAGCAAGCGCGCATTGCCGCTGGCCGCCGTCACATTCAGCTTGTCGCCGACGGTGACGCCGAGGTCTTTGGCAAGCTCGGTGCCGATGATGATGTCCTCACTCGTCAATTGCGGCATGCCGTTGATGAGGGTGCCGAGCACGATGAAGTCCGGCAGCTTGACGATCTTGAAGTAAACCAGGGGATCGATGCCGGTCATGGTGATCGAGCGGCTGGCATCGCCGCGCACCGCGAGCGCTGAGGCCGAGAGATTCGGCGAGACATAGGTGATGTCGGGATGCTGGACGAGCTGCGCCGTGATCGTCTGCCATTGATCGATGGAACGAAGCCGCTGGGTCGGCCTCTGGATTGTCGCCGCAAGTGTCGTCCCGGGCTCATTCCCACGCAGCGAGCGCGCCACTTCATCGGGCGGAATGATCTGGATATGGGGCTGCGAGGTCAGCACGCGCCGAACAATATTGGCCTGAAGCGATGTTAAAAGCGCCGACATGAACACGATCACCGCAACGCCAATGGCGATACCGGTGATGATGAACAACGTCTGCATCCGGCCCTCTTTCAGGAAGCGGATGGAGGTGATCCATTCGAAGGGCGCCCAGCGGTTCACGGTCGTGGCGCCTGGGGCGCGTGAAGGCGGATGCGGGCGCCGTCTCTCATCTGCAAGGTTGAGGGCACGATCACATCGCCCTCGGCAAGTCCTGTGAGAACCTCAGCCTTGCCAGCACTCACCAGCCCCACCGTGATCGGATGGCGCCGAGCATGTCCATCCTCAGCCTTGAAAAGCCAGGGTCGGCCCAGGCTGAGATCGTGGATGTCGGTCAGCGGCGCGACGAGCGCCTTTGGGCGGCGCGCCACCTCGATATCTACGGACACCGTCATGTCCTGCCGCAAATAGGCCGGTGGCGAGGGCACATTGAGCTTCACTTCCACGGATGCGCGCTGGAGGTCGACGCCGGGATTGATGAAGCTGACGATGGCTGGAAAGCGCTCGGTCGCAAAAGCATCGGCTGAGGCGAGTGCCTGCTGTTCAACGGCGATGAGCCCAAGGTTTTTCTCATCAATCTGAACCGTGATTTGGAGTTCACCCGCAGGCGAGAGCCGCATCAGCTCGCGGCCGGGCTGAACGCCGTTGCCGACCTCCACGTCGCGCCAGATCAGAACG
>JBAWYY010000084.1:0-9226 GCA_037143285.1 Alphaproteobacteria bacterium
CCGACAAGCTGGTGGTGATGAGCAAGGGGCGGGTTGAGCAGCAGGGCACGCCCTTGTCGCTCTATACGCGGCCCGCGACCACCTTCGTCGCGACCTTCATCGGCGCTCCACCGATGAACCTCATTACGGTGGAGGAAGGAGCCACGGGCCTATCGGCCATGGGCATTTCAGGTGGCGCGAACCTGCCGATCCCGCCAAAGGGCGCGATCTTAGGGGTGCGCCCCGAGCATTTGGAGGCGAGCACCCTTGCCCCACCCGAAGGCGGCATAGCGCTGACGCTGAAGGTGACGGCGGTGGAGGCGGTCGGCGCGGAGACCTATGTCTACGGACCCCTTGGCCCGAAGGCGCAGGAAATCATCGCGAGGCTGCCGGGAACCGCAACGATTGCGCCGGGTGATACGGTCACCCTTGTTGCACCTCGCGAGCAATTGCACTTGTTCGACCGCGAGACCGGCCACCGACTGGAGCCCTAGGCGCGTCTAGCGGAAGATCCGGTCGAAGATCCCTTGCCCTGGCTGCGGGCGGATCACTGCACCGCGATCCTCGGTCTCGACAGGCGCCTGCGCAGAGGCGCTGCGTCGCGCCTGTCCATCCACGCGCGACATGACCATCGGCTGGTCGAAGATCTCGCCCGGCAGGCCGCGCCCGCGACTAGGCTGGAACGAACGCCAGGGGCCAGGCAGGTCCACCACCCGCTCGCGTTCATGGGCCTTTGCCATCACGCGCGACCAGATGTCGACGGGCATGCCGCTGCCGCCAAGGCGCTTTGTCGGCGCGCCATCGTCATTGCCTAGCCAGACACCGCCGATATAGCGGCCGGTATAGCCAATGAACCAGGCGTCACGGAAATCCTGGCTGGTGCCGGTCTTGCCGGCAGCAACCCAGCCCGGCAGCTTCAAAGCGCGTGCCGTGCCGGTGGCGGTCGTCTCATGCATCATCGCATTCATCATGGCGACATGGCGCAGATCGACCACGCGGCCGGGGCTTGAGGCACTGCGGGTATAAAGCACTCGGCCCGAGGTGGTGCGAACTTTGGTGATCACATGGGGCAATACGCCAAGGCCGCCATTGGCGAAGGGGGCGTAAGCGCCCACAAGCTCGATGAGCGACACCTCCGACGTGCCAAGCGCAATGGAGGGGTTGGCTTCTAGGCGGGAGCCGATGCCAAGGCGTTGGGCGGTGCGCACCACCGTGCGTGGCCCGACTTCCTGACCAAGGCGCACCGCAACGGTGTTGAGGGAGGCTGAAAGCGCCGCCGTCAATGTCACCTCGCCGCGGAAATCGCGGGTATAGTTTTCCGGGCGCCAGTTGCGAATGGCGACGGGCGCATCGAGGCGAAGGGTATCGGGCATCAGGCCATGCTCGATTGCGGCCAGATAAACAAAGGCCTTGAAGGCCGAGCCCGGCTGGCGCTTGGCCGCAACCGCCCGATTGAACTGGCTTTGCTGGTAATCACGCCCACCGACGAGCGCGCGCACCGCGCCGTCAAGGTCGAGGATGACGACAGCGCCCTGGCGCACGTCGAAACGCCGGCCGCCCTTGTTCAGCTCCTCAGCCAACACGGACTCAGCCGCAAACTGGACTGTGGGATCGATGGTCGTCTCAACCAGAACGTCGGTGTCGATGGTGCCGACATGGTCGTCCATCAGATCCATGACCCAATCGGCCACATAATTGATTGAGCCGCCGGGACGCCCGACGCGGGCTGATGCTGGTGAGGCAATGGCGTTCTTCGCCTCGGCATCGGAGATGAAGCCCTGCTCGTTCATAGCGGTGAGCACCAATTGAGCGCGGGCTTCCGCCGCACCTGGATTGCGTGTTGGGGCAAGGCGCGAGGGCGCTTTGACAAGGCCGGCAATGGTTGCGGCTTCAGCGAGCGTCAGAGCGGTTGCGGGCTTGTCGTAATAGCGGCGTGCTGCCGCCTCGATCCCATAGGCGCCGGCGCCGAAATAGACCCGGTTCAGATAGAGTTCGAGAATGTCGGCTTTTGAATAATTGCGTTCCAGCCAGAGGGCGAGCACCGCTTCTTGCACCTTACGGCCGAAGGTCCGGTCCGGCGCAAGGAAGAGGTTTTTCGCCAATTGCTGGGTGAGGGTTGAGCCACCCTGGGCGACACCGCGTTGGGTCAGGTTGGTGTAGGCCGCGCGGGCAAGGCCGATCACATCAATGCCGAAATGGCTGTAGAAACGCCGATCTTCGATGGCAATCAGCGCCTGGGAGACATGCAGCGGCAAGCTTTTCAGTTGCACCGCGGCACCCCCCATGTCACCGCGGGTCGCGATCTCAGCGCCGCTCGCTGAAAGAATGGAAATGGTCGGCGGCCGACGCGGCACTTCGAGCGTATGGGTCGGCGGCAGGCTTGCCGCATACCAAGCGATGATACCCGCGATGGCGATGATGCCCCAAACGCTAAGTGTCAGGCCCCAGATGACGAGCGTGCCCATGAAGCCGCGCCGACGCGGTCTGCGGGGCGGGTCATCGGCGATGAGTCGCGCTTTCTTGGGCGGCGGCGGTGGTTCGTCGACAGGTTCGGCGCGGCGCTTGCGTGAGCGCGCGGGCGGCTCGGCGATGGGGTAGGCGCGGTCCTCAGGAGATAGGCGCAGGTCCTCACCCGCACGGCCACTGCCGAACGTCGGCTCCATGCGATCCGGGTTACGTCCCCGCCGCGCCATACGCACACACCTGAAAGCGCCCGTTTTACCCGGGACCCTAAACAAGCCGAATGCTAATCAAGCGGCGTGAAGGACGGGTTAAGAGACCGTTGCTGTGAGCGTGGAAAGTCCCGTCCAATATTCCCGGATCAGGCTCACGCCATGTCGAATTTAGCCGACCCAGCCTTCCAAGACGGCCATTAATGCGCGGCGAACCGCTGCTTGCCGCTGGGCCGTTTGGATTTTGGAGCCCATGAGGTCTGTCACATAGAAAACATCGACCGCCTTCTCGCCAAAGGTCGCCACATGGGCCGATCCGATGTTCAAGTTCTGGTTCGACAGGGTCGCCGTCAAATCGTGGAGGAGGCCTGGACGATCGAGCCCTGAGACCTCGATGACCGTGTAGCGATTGGACCAGGCATTGTTAATGGAGACCTCCGGCGGGACGCGGAATGTGCGCGAGCGACGGTTGGACGGAAATTTGGACGTAGCAGCCGCGACCGCATCGGTGATCTTAATGTCGCCGCGCAGGGCCTTTTCGATGCCCTCGGCGACCCGGCGGGCACGGCGCTGTTCGTCATCGTCGAGATCAAAGCTGCGGGTCACAGCGATGGTGTCTAAGGCAAGCCCATCCGTGGTCGTATAAATCTGCGCGCCAACGATATTGGCACCAGCCGCTGCACAGGCCCCTGCGATGACCGACAGGAGGCGCGGGTGATCGGGCGCAAGCACAGTCAGATGGGTGACGCCCTGGCCGCTGGTCAGGTCGATGCGGGTCGCAAGCTTCTTCGCGCTCGCCTCGGTCTCTAAGATGAAGCGGGCATGGTCGAGCTTGGTTGCCAGGTCGACTTTGAGCCAATAGGGCGCGTAGTGGCGATTGACATAGGCCTCAAGCGCCGCGCCGTTCAGTTCGGGCAAGGCATTGGGCACGGCCGCGCGGAACTCGCCCTGAGCCAGTTCAACGCGACGCGAGCGATTCACCTCAGAGAAACCGCCCGTCACCACCGGTTCGGTTTCATAATAGAGGGTGCGCATCAACTGGCTTTTCCATGCGTTCCAAACGCCGGGACCCACCGCGATAATATCGGCGGTGGTCAGCACCAACAGCATCTTCATCCGCTCCAGCGATTGCACGATGCCTGCAAAGGTTTCGATCGTTTTGCGGTCGGAGAGATCGCGCGACTGGGCAAGTGTCGACATATCCAAATGATGTTCGACGAGCCAGGCGACCGTTTCGGTCTCGGCCACCGAGAGGCCAAAGCGCGGCCCGAGGCGCCGGGCGATTTTGGCGCCCGAAGTGGAGTGATCCTCGGGGCGCCCCTTAGCGATATCGTGCAGGAAGAGGGCGATCGCCACGAGGTCACGGTTGCGCTTTTGCAGGGTCGGGTAGAGATCGCCGGCCAAACCGATTTGCGCATCGGGGTTCTTGGCAATGAGGTGAAGCGAGCCAATGCAGCGCAGCAAATGCTCGTCCACCGTATAGTGGTGATACATATTGAACTGCATCATTGCCACGACACGACCGAAATCGGGCACGAAGCGGCCAAGCAGGCCGGTTTCATTCATGCGACGAAGAATGATCTCCGGCGTATTGGCCGAGGTGATGATGTCGACGAAAAGCTGATTTGCTGCGGGGTCCGCCCGCAAGGTCTCGTCCACAAGCTTCCCCGATTGGCGCACGAGGCGCATGGCGTCGGGGTGAAGTGCCAGATTGTATCGATCGGCCAGGTGAAACACCCGGATGAGATTGACGGGGTCACGCGCGAAGGCCGCATCATCGGTCACTGTGATGCGGTCATGGTCGATTTGGAAATCCGGGCTTTCTTTGAAGCCACGCCGACGCGCTGGCCGCAAGCGCGCCAAAAAGCGGTCGAGCACGGGCACGGGCTTGTCGTGACGCTCTTCCAACTCGGCGCAGAGAATGGCGGTGAGATCGCCGACATCTTTGGCAACGAGAAAATAGTGCTTCATGAAGCGTTCGACATCGGCGAGGCCGCCAGATCGGCGATAGCCAAGGCGAGGTGCGAGCTCTCGCTGCAGGTCAAAGGAAAGCCGTTCCTCGGCACGGCCGGTGAGGAAATGCAGGTGGCATCTCACCGTCCAAAGAAAGGTCTCGCAACGGCGGAAATCGCGCGCGTCACGGCGGGTAAACACTCCCTTCGAGACCAGCTCTTCGTCCGTCTTCACACGATAGACATAGCGAGCGATCCAGAACAGCGTGTGGAGATCGCGCAGCCCTCCCTTGCCGTCTTTGACCAAGGGCTCGACCAGATAGCGTGACTGGCCGGCCTTGCGGTGGCGCTCATCGCGCTCCGCAAGCTTCGCGGCGACAAATTCGGGACCGGTCCCCTTCACCACTTCGTCGTCAAAACGCCGAACGAGATCTTGGAACAGCGGGCGATCGCCAAGAATGAAGCGAGCCTCCAGAAGCGCGGTGCGAATGGTCATGTCGGCGCGCGCCTGCCGCATGCATTCGTCGATGGAGCGCGTGGCGTGACCGACCTTCAAGCCCATATCCCAGAGGCAATAGAGGATCGCTTCAGCGACGCTTTCGCCCCAGGCGGTCTGCTTGTAGGGGAGGAGAAACAGCAGATCGATGTCGGAGCCTGGCGCGAGCATGCCGCGGCCATAGCCACCGGTGGCGATCACCGCCATTCGTTCGCCGGATGAGGGGTTGTCGCTCAAATAGATGCTGGTGGTGACCCAGCCATGAATGAGCCGAATAATGTCATCGGCGAAATGGGACAAGGCCTCGGCACAGGCTCGCCCATTGGCGTTCTCGATCAGGCGTTGCTCCGCTTCGCGCCGCCCTTCTTGCAATGCCCGTTTTAGAATCGCTACCGCTGCCTGTCGCGCAGTGGCGCCGCCCGCCTCGGGAACCCGGGCAAGTTCGGCGGCAATCCGAGTCAGGTCGACCAAAGAACCCTTGGTCGAGGGCGACGGCGGCGCCTTTGGGAGGGCGGCGAGATTCGAATCCATAAGTACATTCGGCATGAGGCCTGACGATCCGTCCAGAACTTATGAAAAATAAGCTCGCGCCTCAGGCGCAGTTCAGCGTCTCAGGCGCGGGTCATTCGGCGGCTCACCGCACGCGCCAGTCGGATAACCGAAATGAACACCGCAGCAAGACCTGTTACATGGCTCATGGCAGCGATCGTTGCCAGGGGTAAGGCATCCGGCCGAACGGTTGCTGCAGCAACAAGGGCCGGCGCCCAAGCAATCGCAACGAAGGCGGTGTTGATGCAGGCGCCGATCAAACCTGCGCCAATGGAGCCTTCACAGGACCACAGGGGAAGCGGGGCCGCGTCATCCGTGCGGCAGCCGGTGAGAGCCTGAAGAGGCGCTTCGAAGCTGAGCGCACCGATGGTCAAGGCCCATAGCGCCACATAGCCAAGCGCAGCAGACCAGGCGCTAAAGCGCAGATATCGCTTAAGGCTCAGCATGATCCGCTCACGGACGCGTTCTCGACCTTCGGGAGCCCACAGTGTAGAGCAAAGCCCTTAAGGCGGTATTGCGCCACCAATGACGAATGAGAACTTTTTTCTCCAAATCCTTTTAAGGATCAGGTTCGCCCGCTTCGTACCGGCGGCAACACCAAGCGCTCGCGCCGGCAGGAACGGCGGTCGACTTCGGCGCAGCTGGTAAAATTCAAATCCCGACCGAGGCAAATGCGGACCTCCCGCAGACGCCGATCATCGCATTGGACCGAGATCATGTCGCGGGCGAGACCGGGATTTGCACGGGTGAAGGCGTCCTCAATCTCATCCGGCGAGGCCGTGCGTGCGGCAGTCGCCGCCTCAAATTCTTGCGGGATCCGGATCTTGGCGCGGGCTTGGCGAACACGTTCGAAATAAGCCATCGGTGAGCGTTCGCCAGAACAAGTCCCGTGTTTTTCCCATTGATACTGCACGAGGCGAGGGGCCGGCATGATGTCGAGCATGCCGTTTACAACGCGACGATCAACAGCAGGCGCCGGCACCTGGCAATATTCGGGGAAGCCTCGCGTAAATTGCGGCCATAGCCCATGGACGACGAAGGAAAAAGGCCGATCCCCCGCGCATTGCATGCTGCGCGATGCGCGGTCGCCCTGCGCCTCGCAATAGGAGGGCGACCAAGAAAGGGCGAGAACGTAGAGGTCGAACTCACCGGGCGTACCGCCGCCGCGCCGGTCTTGCAACGATCGATCTTGGAAAAATCGGTCTTGTCCGCCGCGTTCTTGAGCCCCCACCGATGGGCCAAGGACAATAAGGCCAAGCAAAATCGCCAGATATTTGATCATGTGCCGCATGAGGCCCTCCCCGCAACGCTTCAAGAGCCTAGCCGCAAATAAAGAACATATCAAGAACGTATTTTATGCTGACCGCTCGCCTTACGGGCGTACCATCCGGCAATCCGGTGCGTGGCTCCAGCCGCGATCAAGTCCGCGGACGCAGAACTCGACGCCATAGCTCCAGCTGACGATGCTCTGCCCCTCGGCCAGCCAATAATCGACGACACGGTAGCGCCCATCGGACATCTGGGCACGAGCCGAACAGTAGCGGCGCGGGATCGTGTTTGGGCCCCAGGGGTTGGTGGCCACCGTGCGAATGCGGTCGATATCCATAATCTTCAGGCTTGAGTTCCAGAACCGGCTTTCCTTTTCGGCGAAGCGGAACCGGATCACATCGAAGGCATAAGGCGTGTCGCAGGCAGGCAGGTCACCGGTAAAGCGCGGGTCAATCGACAAAAGCGGACCAACGGGCGGGACCGAATCGTTGGGCGGCGCGCGATAGCCGCCGGTCGTGAAAGTCGTGCCACGCGGCCCCCGATGCGTCCGGCCATCATCGAAGCGGGTCGCCCGACGATCACCGGCGCTGGTTTCACAGCAACCGCCGCCGGCATCCTGCGCGTTGGCGGGTGCCATGGGTGCGGCGACAACCATCACACAAAAGCCCGCAGCTAGGGCGTTGATCGCAGTACGGACCATGAAGCGGCTCCCAAGGATGTTCATCTCATGATGCATCCCGCGTCACAGCGCCGGGGTCAAGCGTTGCGAGAGGTTGCCGGTGCGAGATCGGATAAGCGTTGCGCCGGGATCACGCGCCTCGGGCACGTCGCAGACGAACATAGAGCGCGCCGGCGCCACCATGGGCGGGCCCGGCTTCCTCAAAGCCCAACACAATCGTGCGCAGATCCGGCAAGCCCAGCCAATGAGGCACCATGCGCCTGAGCACGCCGCGCTCGCTATGTGGGTCGGCACCTAGCGGGGTTGCCCGCTTCGGTCCCCCCTTGCCGGTAATGACCACCACGACCTTGTAGCCCCGCGCTTGAGCCTCTCGCAGGAAGGCGTAGAGGCGACGGTGAGCCGCCTCCTGATTAAGGCCATGGAGATCGAGGCGCGCCTCAATATCCACCGTCCCTCGGGCAAGGCCGCGCACCATCTTGCGCTCCAGCGGGGCGAGCGGCGGCGGCCCTTTGGGCTTGGGTGCCTCGGGAGCGAGAAGTGCGGGCGCTGCCAGCACCGGCTCCGGTGTCTTCGCGCTTTCCTCAAGATCGGGCGCGGGAGCGGCACGGCCGGGCGCTGCCCGCACACTGCGGGTCACGTGATGCCAAAGGACTTTGTCTTCGGACGAAAGCGTTCGCCGCCGGCGGCTCATCGCCGGCTCCTCGGATGATCGGCACGTGGCATTGGCAACGGTACCTCTGCGGCATCCGGCGACAACGATGCCGGTAGCAGCACATACCAGTCTATACGATCGCGAAAACGCCCTGAAATCGAGCCTGCCTCAAAGCCTGTGCCGAGATAGAGATCGCCGCGCGCCGGCCCCAGGATCGCGGAACCAGTGTCTTGCGCGATCATTAAGCGCTGCCAGGGTTCGTTGGTGCCGAGAGCACCTGTCGGCAAAAGCCCGTCAATGAACATAGGCGTGCCATAGGTGTGCACATTGCGGTCGATCGCAATGGAGCGCCAATCCGTGATGGGAACGCCCTGCCCGCCAATCGGACCGTCCTCAGCGGACAACGCGGGACGCGCTTCAAAAAACACATAGGATTTGTTGACCCAGCGCAGTTCGCGCGCTGCACTTTCATTCGCGCTCATCCAGGCGCGAATGAAGTCCATCGACATCTGTTCCCGTGTCGCCACGCCGCGTTCCACCAGCACACGCCCTACCGGCACATAGCGATGGCCGTTATGGGCGGCATAGCCAATGCGCAAAGTGCCACCATCGGCAAATCGCAGGCGCGCAGACCCTTGGATTTGGGTGAAGAGCACATCGGTTGGATCACGCACCCAGGCAAGCTCCAGTCCCTGCCCGTCGAGCGCACCTTTCTCGATCGCTTCGCGATCGAAATAGGGTTCAAACCTGCCGTTGACCCAACGGCCCGCGCCGCCACGGGCATCAAACCCGCCGGAGGCCGGCGGATTGGCCTGGGTCAGGTCTGCGGGACGAGCGAGGAAGGGGGTCGCGAAAACATCGGTGCGTTCGCGCGAGGCGAAAACCTCCGGCTCGTAATAGCCGGTCACGAAGCCTTGGGTCTGGTCGTGGCGCGCGATCCTGACAGGGCGAAAATGACGTTCGAAGAAGGCACGGGTG
>JBAWYY010000085.1:0-9139 GCA_037143285.1 Alphaproteobacteria bacterium
TCGATCACGTCCAGACCGGAGCCATCGGCAAGGCGAAGATCGACAACGGCAAAGGCCGGCGGCTTTGCCGCAACGGCGGCAAGCCCCTGCGCCAAGGATTCAGCGGCGCGAACTTCGAAGCCACGGGCTTCCATGGCTTTGGTCAAGCGCTGCAAAAACGGCCTGTCGTCGTCGACCAGCAACAAGGTGCGGTCATCCGGAAGGGACGGAATATTGATCTTCGGCTCCACCGGCGTCTCGAGCATGTGCGATCCCCGGGCTACCATTGCCGTAATTCTACGGATACCACCTAGTTCTCGCTCATTCGGGGCCTGTTTGGCAAGACCCCCTCAACAATCTCCTCGCGCGGCGGGCCAGAGCGTGCACGTTCGAAGTCGGCTCTCGGCCAAGTGATTTCCACGCAAGCCCCTGTCTCCGGCGCGGGTCGATTGCGGGTCAGCATTCGACCGCCAGAGCGCTCAATCAGGGTCTTAGCGATAAAGACGCCAAGTCCCAAGCCGCCACGCTGGTCATCCTCGCCGTCGCGCCCGCCGAGGCCAAAGCCGCGCCGGGTCAAATAGGGCTCGCCGATGCGATCCATGATTTCCGGGGCGAATCCCGGTCCGTCATCAATGACTGTGATGACAACGGATTCTGTGGTCCAGCGAGCGCTGACGGTGACCTGTGAAGCAGCAAAATCCACCGCATTTTCAATGATGTTGCCAAGGCCATAAAGCACCCCGGGATTGCGGGGGATCAAAGGCTCGCCCTCGCCGCCGGTTGGAATATCAACCACAATCGGGATCTCGAAAAAGCGATAGGGCTGAGCCGTTTCCTCGATCAATTGGGCAAGGGTCATCAAGTCGAAGGGCGCATCACCGCCGGAGAGGTTTTTCAGTTTCGACATGATGTCGCGGCAACGCTGAACCTGCTCACGCAATAGCGCCATATCATCGCCGACGAGCCCGTCTTTCGGGAGCGCAGAGGAGAGTTCCTTGACCACCAGCGCAATGGTGGCGAGCGGTGTCCCGAGCTCGTGGGCTGCAGCAGCCGCAAGGCCATCGAGTTGAGACAGGTGCTGTTCGCGCGCCAGAACAAGCTCGGTGGCCGCTAAGGCATCCGAAAGTTGGCGCGACTCCTCGGAAACCTGGAAGGCATAGAGGCCGATAAAGCCCAAGCACAGCACAAGCGAAAGCCAAATGCCGGCGACATAAAGCGGCGGCAGCCGCAGGTCGTCATGGGCAGCCCAAGGCAGCGGCAAATGCACGAAGCCAACGGCAGTTGCGCAGGCAACCGCCATCACGCCAAGCGTCAAGGTGGTGCGAGGCGGCAGTGCCGTTGCCGCGATGAGGACTGGTGCGAGCAGGAGAAAGGCAAAGGGATTTTCAAGGCCGCCGGTCAGAAACAACAGCAAAGCCAGCTGCAAAATGTCCCAGGATAGGAGCACGCCGGCTTCGCGCGTCGACAAGCGGTGCGTCGAGGGATAGCGCAGGCGTAACAGGATGTTAAGCCAGGCTGACGCGGCCACACTCAGAAGGCACAGGCTGATGGGCATGCCATAGCCGAGCCCCCAATAGACCATCACGATGGCAAGGGTCTGGCCCGCAACCGCGAACCAGCGCAACCGAACCAGCGTTTCCAGCCTTAGGCTGCGGCGCCACGCGCCGAACTCCCGCATAAACTCAAGGGCCATGGCGGAAGACTAGCGGATTTCAGCACTCAACGTACATGGACGAATTACCCCCAAGGGCACTTCGTCCCAAGGCGAGCCCTGCCGGCAAGCCCTATTCGCCCTCGCCGAAACGATCGGCGACGAGTGCCGCAAGGGCATCCACCGCCTCAGCGGCCTGCCTTCCCGTTGCGCGCACCGTAACGCTCGTCCCAATGCCTGCCGCCAGCATCATCAGCCCCATGATCGAGGTTCCGCCAACGGTTTCTCCGCAGCGGCACACCGTCACATCCGCATCGAACCGGTCGGCTGTCGCGACAAATTTGGCGGAGGCGCGGGCATGAAGGCCTCGCATATTCAGAATCGGCAATTCTCTAACGATCTCACCCGACGCCGCCGGAGCCCCCGGAGGGCAATCCGTGTCTTGCTCGCTCATCGCCAGTCGCCCTTGTCGGTTTCGTCCCAGTTTTATTTTTTATTGTCCCGCCAGCACACGGCTCGCGACATTGATATATTTTCGTCCCGCTTCTTGCGCATGCAACACCGCTTTCTCAAGCGGCATATCGCCCCGCACTCTCGCGAGTTTCACGAGCATTGGCAAATTGATGCCGGCGATAACCTCGACCGGGCGGCCGTTCATCACGGATATGGCAAGATTGGACGGCGTTCCGCCAAACATGTCGGTGAGGACCGCAACGCCTTCGCCGGTATCCACGCTGCCGACAGCGGCAATGATGTCACGGCGACGCTGATCCATATCGTCAGACGGACCAATCGCAATAGTAGCTAGCTGTTTTTGTGGGCCGACGACGTGCTCGAGGGCGGCCTGAAACTCCACGGCTAGCTGCCCATGGGTAACAATGACCAATCCGATCATGCGGTTCTCCGCGCGCACATACCCGCGCGCCTCACCAGGCAACGAGCGCGACATTTTGATGAAGATGCGCCCGCGCGCAAGGGGTCAACGGCGGTTTTATGCTATTTGCTGCATTGCAGCAATAGGCTTCAGTCTCATCAACGTCACAAACAGAGCATCCCCGTTCGGTGGAATCTGAAGGCGCGGAAGCTTAATTCCTTCGATTTCCGTGTCGGAAGCCTCGATTTCCGGAAGACGCGCGGCATCAGACGCGGCCAGATCCACAACCAAGCCAATTTTCGCCGCCGCCTCGAAAGCCATCCGGCGTATCCCGATACCGCGAATTTCGATTAACCCGGCGATGTTTGGCGGCGGTCGGGCAATAAGTGAGCTGTGTTCGACCGAGACCAGAACCCGATCATCCCCAACCAAACGTGCGAAGGACAAATCTCCTGAGCGCGAAGCCGCGCTATCAATGAGGCTTAGTGCCAGGCGCGATTTGCCCGATCCCGATGGTCCACGGATCAGAATGGCCTTCGGGCCGACCAAGACGCAGCTGGCATGGAGGCTTGGCATGAGCTAGGCCGCCGGCAAGGTCACGACAAAACGAGCGCCTGCAACAAGGGCCTCGCCGCTGTCGCTCGTAGGCGTCATGCGGTTCTCTGCGCGAATGCGCCCGCCATGGGCATCGATGATCTGGCGTGAAATCGACAAGCCCAAGCCTGAGTTCTGGCCATAATCCTGTACGGGCCGATCAGTGTAAAAGCGCTCGAAGATCTTTTCCATCGCGTCGGGTCGGATCCCTGCGCCGTCGTCGTCCACGATGATCTCTACAGTACCCCGCATACGCCGCACGGTGACACGCACGGTCCCGGACGGCGGCGAGAATGAGCGCGCATTATCGACGAGGTTGCTCACCACCTGGCCGAGACGAGAATCATGGCCGGGCACAATAAAGTCACCGGCCTTGCCGCCCTCGAAGCTGAGGGTGACACGCGGCAGTGTTGCCTTGGTTTCGTTCCAGACGGTCACGAGCGTCGACAGCAGCCGCTCAAGGTCGACCGGGCGTGCTTCTTGGCGCTGCAACTCGGCATCGAGACGGCTCGCATCCGAGATATCGGTGATCAGTCGATCAAGACGTTTCACATCGTGCTGGATCACCTCCAGAAGGCGGGTGCGGGATGCGTCCGACTTCGCAAGCGGCATGGTCTCCACCGCCGAGCGAAGCGATGTCAGCGGGTTCTTGAGCTCATGGGCGACATCGGCTGCGAAGCGCTCGATGGCTTCGATACGGGCATAGAGCGCATCCGTCATATCGCGCAGTGAACCCGAGAGGTGGCCGATCTCGTCGCGCCGATAGGTGAAGTCGGGGATCTCCTCGCGGCTCTTAATCCGGCGCCGCACGCGCTCGGTGGCATCCGCCAATTTGCGCATGGGGCCAGCGATGGTGCGTGCCAGAAGGATCGACAAGACGACCATGACAAAAGCCGCCACGAGGAAGACCCTGATGACCTGCCAGCGCTCGGCGTCAATCACCTCGTCGATCTCACCGCCGCGTGTGTTGAGCATCAGAACGCCGAGTACACCGCGAAAGCGCTGGATCGGGATCGCAACGGCGACAATAACCTCGCCGCCCTCATTGACCCGAACCATGCTCTCCTTTTGGCCGGCCATGGCCTGCGCCACCTCCGGATAGCCGCGTCCATTGCGAAAGCCGAGGTCGCGATAGAGAGGGAATGTATTGCCGCCGCGCACGAAGCGGCGAACCTCATTCCACCATTTCACGTAAAACGGCGGGCGGTCGTCGATGGGCGGAAGGTCAAGCCGCAAGATATCGCCACGCCCAAACAGGTTCCGGCTGTCGAGCAGCAAATTGCCTTCCCGATCATAGACCCGAGCTTGGGTCTGCGTTGGGCTGGCGAGCCGTCGCAACAAAGGGGCAACTCGCTCCGGATTGATCGGAAAATCCAAAATGGCATTGGGGTCATCAACCAGCGAGCCAGCCTCACCCAATTGCAATTCGAACAGCTTATCGGGATCGATAGGGATGCCGAGATTGTCGGCGGTGGAGCCCGCAATAGCGCCTGCAATAATCTCACCTTGAACGAAAAGGCTCTGTACGCGGCTCTCAATTAGCCCCGCGCGGAATTGAGAGAGCCAGAGGATCCCGACCACAAGCGCGAGGAGCCCTGCAAGGTTTAAAAGAATGATGCGGCGGGTAAGGCTCGAAAAAGATCGCGCGACAACAAAGCCACCGATCCGCCTGATGCGGCGCAGCGTGCGCAACCGCAGTCCAAGCGGCCCAGCGTTGCCGGACTTCACGGCCTCGGGCGGTGTGCGTTCGAGCATCCGGCGCCCTCCGTCGCGCAGACGACGTTATTCCTTGAAACGATAACCCACACCATAAAGCGTTTCGATCATCTCGAAATCATCGTCGACCGCTTTGAACTTCTTGCGCAGGCGCTTGATATGGCTGTCGATGGTGCGATCATCGACATAAACTTGGTCATCATAGGCCGCATCCATAAGCGCATTGCGACTTTTCACCACGCCTGGGCGCTGCGCAAGGGACTGTAGGATAAGGAACTCGGTCACAGTCAGCGTCACCGGTTTGCCGTCCCAGGTGCAGGTGTGACGCTCCGGGTCCATGCGCAGCTTGCCGCGATCAAGCGCCTTCGCATCGGTCTTGGGATCGCCGGGTGCCGCATCCTTGCCTGCGCTGCGGCGCAGAACGGCCTTCACGCGCTCTACAAGAAGGCGTTGCGAGAAGGGCTTACGGATGAAATCATCGGCGCCCATCTTGAGACCGAATAATTCATCGATCTCCTCGTCTTTCGAGGTGAGAAAGATGACCGGCACATCGGACTTCTGCCGGAGGCGGCGCAACAGCTCCATGCCGTCCATGCGCGGCATCTTAATGTCCAGGATCGCGAGATCCGGCGGGTTCTGTTTGAAGCCGTCCAGCGCTGCCACCCCATCGTTATAGGTCACGATGCGATATCCTTCGGCCTCAAGCGCGATTGAGACGGAAGTGAGGATGTTTCGATCGTCGTCAACGAGAGCGATGGTCGGCATGAGGTATCCTAAAGCGGGTGGGCACGAATGAGACGGTCGCGAGTGCGACCATTGGTTTCGAGCCGCCATGCGTGGCAGAACGATGGCGCAGACAGGATAATGCCGTGGCAGGTCTGTGTCATCGCCTGATCTCGAAGCCATTATTTGGGCCAAAATGTCGTATTGAACCGCTCCTCCGAGGGGTTTATGGGTCGCCGCGACCCGCTATTGGACGAGATTAAGCCATGACGATGCCGCGACGCACTGCGATGATTCTCAGCGCTACTCTGTTGATTGCGCTGCCATCTTTGGGGCACGCACAGGACGTGCGCATCGGCTCGATCGTGATCGAGCGTCCGTGGACACGGGCAACGCCGGAGGGCGCGCGGGTTGGTGGTGGCTTCTTTGTCCTACGCAACACGGGCAACGAGCCCGATCGCCTGATCGGCGGAACATTCCCCGGTGCGCCCCGATTCGAAGTCCATGAAATGGCAACGGTCGATGGTGTGATGCGCATGCGCGAACTCTCCGGTGGGCTGATCATTCCGCCGAGAGGGCAGGTTGAGCTCAAACCCGGCGGCTATCACGTCATGTTCATGGACCTGACCCAGCCGATCCGGAGCGGGGGACGCGTGAAGGGCACGCTCGTGTTCGAGCGCGCCGGGACGGTTGAGGTCGAATACGCCGTGACCGCTCCTGGCGCACCGGCGCCGGGTGGTCACGGCACCATGAGGCATTGACATGGATCGCCGAACTCTCCTGGCGCTCCCGGCTTTGATCCTCGCGCCTGCCGCCCACGCCCATTCCTACGCAACGGGCGAGGTCATGATCGGCCACCCCTGGTGCCTGCCGTCTGACGGACCCTCGACGAAAGCCATGATGCCGCTGGGCGTCACCGGGAGTCGCCCCGAGGCGTTGGTGGATGCTCGCACGTCGGCTGCTCGCGCCGTGCGGTTCATCACGCAAGTCGGCGCACCTCCTGCCCCCCGTTGGGAGATCCTGCCACGGCGGCCGGTGGCGATGCGCCCCGATGGGCCGCATCTCCTTCTTGATGGCCTCGTTCAGCCCCTCAAGGCCAAGGACAAGGTGATGTTGACCCTCATTTTCGAGCGAGCCGGCACCAAAGAGGTCGAGCTTTGGGTCGAGAGCGCGCCCTATTCGGGGTGACGCGATAAAGCGACCTCAGCGCTTCCGGCCCGGAAAGGCTGCGGCATGGCGGGCACGATCGGCAACCGCGCTAGCTTTGAGTGCTGCAATATCGCATTCGCCGATGATCAGGTTGAAGCCGAGAGCTGCGAGTGCGCTTGCGTCCCGGCCGGGCAGGGGAATGCACCCAGCGACCTTGCCTGCAGCCCGCACCGCGTCCTTCGTCATGTCAACCGCCGCGATCACCTCAGGGTCGGTCAATTGCCCCATCTTATTGATTGTGCCCGCAAGGTCGTTGGGTCCGACAAACAAACAGTCCGCGCCATCGAGAGCCGCGATTTCGCCGGCGTGGCGAGCCGCATCAATGCTCTCCACCTGCAGCGCCAAGAAGGTCTCCTCATGGGCTGTTTGCAGATAGGTTTCGTCAAAACCATAAAGGCCGGAGCGCGCAACGGACGCTGAATAGCCGCGCCGCCCACGGGGGGGATAGCGGCAGGCGTGGATGACGGCCTTGGCCTGAGCGACGGTGTCGACCATAGGCACGAGGAATGAGTGGATGCCGGCATCGAGCAGGCGCTTGAAATGACTAGCGTCGTGGCCTGGCACACGCACCATCGGATCGCCGCCGCCTGCCTCCACGGCGCGAGCGCATTCCAGCACGTCCTTCACGTCGATGGGCGTATGCTCACTATCGATGAGGACAAGGTCATAGCCCGCGAGTGCATAGAGCTCGCACGCCGCAGGCGACCCGGAAAAGACCCAGGCGCCAAGCAGTTTCTCGCCAGCCATGGCGCGGTGTTTTAGGCGATTGCGGATCATCGGAAGGCCTTTGCATCAAGGTGGAGCGAGCGGCATGTCGCGGCGGGCAAGAACGAGCGCGCCATCCTCGATGGCGTCCCGGTCTGGCAAGCTCGTCTGAGCGCCCATGGTTTCGCAAGCGAGAGAACCCGCAGCACAGCCATGCTCCATCGCGCGGACGAAGTGCATGCCGCGATCAAGGGCAGCCGCATAGGCGCCGCAGAAGGCATCGCCAGCAGCGGTCGTGTCCACCACATCGACGGGGAGAGCCGGGACTTGGCTGCGAACGCCACCGCTCCAGCCGACCGCTCCAGCTGATCCGAGCGAAACGATGCAGGTAATGGAAAAGCGCGCATCGAGCGTTTCAGCGAGATCCTCGGGTTCGGTGATTTCGAGTTCGAGCGCTCCCGCCACCGCGCGCGCCTCTGTCTCGTTCACGATCACCACATCAAGGGACCCGAGCAGTTCCGGGGCAATAGATCCAGCAGGCGCACGGTTTAGTATTACGATCAGGCCGCGCTCTGCGCCCCAGCGCGCGGCCGCCGCAGTCTCATCGTGATCCACTTCGCCCTGCAGCAGCAGGATGTCGCCTTCTGTCACATCCAGGTCGTCAAGTGCGGAAGCGCTCACGAGTTGATTGGCGCCGGATGCGACAACGATCTGATTAGCGCCGTTTGAATCTACGGTGATGAAGGCGAGGCCCGTAGGGCTGTCCGCTCTTGCGACACGAGAGATATCGACACCGTCGGCCTCTAGCCGCGTCAGCGCCATATCGGCAAAGCTGTCGCGGCCGACCGCACCGACCATCACAACGTCCGCGCCGGCACGACGTGCAGCAAGGGCCTGGTTCGCACCTTTACCACCCGGCACTGCGATGGCTTCTCGCCCAAGTACGGTCTCACCAGGACCGGGCAGAGCGGCGACGTGGGTCACCAGATCAAGATTGATGGAGCCAAAAACGATAACCATGCAATTTCGACAGTCGCGCTGGTTCCCGCCTCGGTCAAGGCAGCGCGCCCCCTTGTCCTGTGCGTTGGTTCGGTCCATCACCTCAACAGCAATCCCCCGAGCCGATCATGTCTGCCGCCATTGAAACCGACGCGCTGCATAAAGCCTATGGCACGGTGAAAGCCGTGGATGGGCTCACGTTATCGATTGCCATGGGGTCAACGACCGCTTTGCTTGGCGGCAACGGCGCGGGCAAGTCCACCACCATTGGCATGATCATGGGGTTGGTGCTGCCAACCTCAGGCACCGTGCGCGTGCTCGGCACGGATATGGCGCGGCGGCGCTATGACGTGCTCCATCGCATGAATTTCGAGAGCCCCTATGTCGACATGCCCCATCGTCTGACCGTGCGGCAGAATCTGACGGTGTTTGGCAGGCTCTACGGCGTCACGGAGGTCAAGGAGCGCATTGCGTCACTTTCTGCCGATCTTGAGCTTGGCGATTTCCTCGACCGTGCCTCAGGCAAACTGTCCGCGGGTCAAAAGACGCGCGTTGCCCTCGCGAAGGCCCTGATCAACGAGCCTGAGGTGATGCTGCTCGATGAGCCGACCGCGTCTCTCGACCCCGATACGGCCGATTGGATCCGAGGGCATCTGGAGCGCTATCGTGCGCGCCGGGGCGCGACCATC
>JBAWYY010000086.1:0-9053 GCA_037143285.1 Alphaproteobacteria bacterium
AGGACATCGCCCTCAACCCATTCCACCGGAAAAGCGCAGGTGGTCTTGCGCGTGGCGACATTGCGGGCCAAAGCCCGGATCGCATAGCCGCGCTTGGCGAGCGCGCCGGCAATGGCGCCGCCGATGGCTCCGGTGATGCCGAGCACGAGGGCGGTCTGGGGGGCGGCTAGGGTTGGGATCGTCATTTGCGGGTCGATCATGGCTTAGCTCCTACGTTGGTGACCCCATAGGGCGCCAGGACAAGCCAAAAATAAATTGCTGAACTTTCTTCAGTTGATATACATTTTCGTATGGCTGATCTCACCGACTGGACAATGGTCCGTTCTTTTCTCGCCGTGTTCCGGCGTGGCAGCCTTTCGGGGGCTGCCCGGTCGCTCGGCCTCACCCAGCCGACCGTCGGCCGCCATGTGGATGAACTTGAGACCACGCTTGGGCTTTCGCTGTTCACCCGCTCGCAGGCGGGCCTGATCCCCACCGAAGCAGCCCAAAGCCTTGTTCCTCATGCGGAAGCCATGGAAGGCGCCATGGCGGCGCTGGTGCGCAATGCAAGCGCGGGCGGCGACATGGCCTCACCCCGAGGCACGGTGCGGGTCACCGCCAGCGAAGTGATGGGAACGATGGCGCTGCCGGCGATCCTTGCTGACCTCCGCTTTCGCCATCCCGATATCGTCTTGGAACTGGTGATGAACAACCAGACCGACGACTTGTTGCGACGGACCGCCGACATTGCCGTGCGCATGGTGAGACCGACGCAAGACGGCCTCGTTGCGCGCAAGATGGGCGTGGTGAAGCTGCATTTCTACGCCCACAAGCGCTATGTCGAGCGCTTCGGCCTGCCGGAAACCCTGGACGATCTCAAACGCTTCCATATGATCGGCTTCGACCGGGACGATCATTCCGCCCGTTCGGTGGCCGCTGGTAAACTGCCGATCACCCGCGATCTCTTCGCGTTCCGCTGCGACCACGATGTCGGCCAAATGGAGGCGCTGCGCGCCGGTCTCGGCATCGGCGTCGTCCAAGACGCCATCGCCCGCAGCAATCCCGACCTCGTGCCGGTGCTGCACAATGCCTTGGAATTGTCGTTGGACTGCTGGCTGGCGGTACACGAAGACAACAAAGACCAGCCGGCTATCCGCGCGACCTTTGACGCGCTGGCTCAAGGGCTGTCGCGCTGGACCGATCAGGCCGCGGGCGCGGCCTGATCGATAGCGATGAGCCGGCTTATGATTTAGCGCCGGCCAAATGTTTGAACATGTGACGCCGCGCCTCGTCGTCCATCTCTGCCTTGAAGGTGAAACGGTCCTTCAAGGTCTTGGCCCGCTGGGCGGCCGGCCGCGCGTCGATGAGATCGTGCAGCTTTTTCAGGTTCGGATATTTCGACCAGGCATTCTCGCCAAGAATGAACGGGATCATCCGCGCCCAACCCCAGACATCCATGTCCACGATCGTATAGGTGTCCGCCACCATATAGGTTTTGCCCTCGAGATGGCGCTCGAGAACCGCGAAGTGGCGATCTGCCTCATATTGATAGCGGTCATGGGCATAGGGCACTTTTTCCGGCGCGAAATGCTTGAAGTGCACGGCCTGACCGGAGAAAGGGCCAACGCCGGTTGCGACAAACATCAGCCAGGACAGGAGCTGTCCGCGATGCTTCGCCGGGTCCGGCGGCAGGAATTGGCCGGTCTTTTCGGCGAGATAGAGCAGGATCGCATTGCTGTCGAAGACAACCGTGTCGCCATCGACAATGGCCGGCACTTTGGCATTGGGGTTGATGGCAAGATAGGCCGGCTCGAATTGCTCGCCGCGCCGCGTATCAACAGCATGGGGCTCGAAAGGCAGGCCCGATTCTTCGAGAAACAGCGCGACCTTGGTCGGGTTCGGCGAGCCGTTGAAATAGAACTTCAGCATGGATGTCTCCTCTTTGGGGGTCATGGTTCTTGCTTTGGGATGGATGGACAAGCGGAGCCGCGATGGCGCGGCCCCACTCGCTCAAACCCTTCACGCCTTCGGCGGGTTGATTGTCTGCACCAGCGCATAGGCGCGCTCGGTTGCCGGCCGCGCGCGGATCACCTCAAACCAACGCTTCACATGGGGGAAGTCGTCGAGATTCTGGCTCTGCTTCGCGTGCGAGACGATCCAGGGATAGCACGCCATGTCCGCGATGGAATAATCGCCTGAGATGAAGGCGCGATCGGCCAGATGCTTGTTCAACACGCCATAGAGCCGGGCGGTTTCTTTGATATAGCGCTCGATGGCATAGGGGATCTTCTCAGGCGCTGCGCCCGAGAAATGGTGGTTCTGTCCGGCCATGGGACCAAGCCCGCCCATTTGCCAGAACAGCCATTGCAAGGTCTCAGCCCGGCCATAAAGGTCTTTCGAGAGGAACTTGCCGGTCTTCTCCGCGAGATAGACCAGGATCGCGCCGGATTCGAACAGGGATAACGGCGCGCCGCCGCCGGCCGGCGCATGGTCGACAATGGCGGGGATGCGATTGTTCGGCGCAATCGCCAAAAACTCCGGCGCGAACTGCTCGCCCTTGCCGATATTGATGGGGTGGATGCGGTATTCGAGGCCCGCCTCCTCAAGAAAAATCGTGATCTTGTGGCCGTTCGGCGTGGTCCAATAATAGAGATCGATCATAGTCTGACCTTTCGGGGGTTTAAGGAGAAGCGAAGAGCGTGAGTGCCGGCCGCATCATGGCAGTGAGATGATCGCGATCGGGCCTCATCCGTGAAGCGACCCGGATCGCCAGCACCAAGGCGAGGAAGTGCGCCGCGCCATCGGCCGGCGTCACCTCGGCGCGCAAGAGACCTGCTGCTGCGATGCGCGTGAGGCTGCGTTCAAAGAAGGCGCGGACATCGTCGAGATGCCGGCCGATCAGCACGGCAAGCTCCGGGTCATGGGGCGCCACTTCAAGAGCGGAATTGACCAGCAAGCAGCCGCGTCCGTCCGGATCGGCGACGCTGCGCTCGATCAACTCGTCAAGAAACGCGATGATGGCAGCCTTGGGATCGTCCATGGCCTCAAGACGCGCCACGCGTTCCCGCATGAAACGCTCGGCATAGCGCTCCAACACCGCTGCGAACAAAGCCCGCTTATCGCCGAAGGCATTGTAAAGGCTCGGCGCCTGAAGGCCGGTTACTTCCGCGAGATCGCGCACCGAGGTGCCGTTCAAACCGTCGGACCAGAAGCAGTCCATGGCCCGGTCGAGCACGTCGCTATCGGTGAAGCTGCGGGGGCGCGCCATGGGCTTTCCATCGGGGCTAGTTACCCCGGTGATGGCATAGCGCTCGATTTTGTCACAGTCGTTACAAAATTCCGTGAGGACACAAACTGAGGCTAGGCCTCACTCCTCAAGGCCTAGGGCCGAGCGGGTCGCGGCCATCAGGTTCTCAGCCGAAAGCGGCCGATAGGTGAAGACCACGCGCTGAGCGCCCGCTGGCACTTCCACACCACGGAACAAGACGTCGGTGCGCAGCAAAGGCCGCTTCACGCCGTCCACTTCCACCTCCCAGCCGGGATACCAGGGCGAGCGGTCAGTGAGGATCGCGGCATAGCGGCTCGTCACCGCGATCTCCACGCGGTCCGGGCGCCAGGACACGATCTCGGCGGTGGGGGCGACCATCGGCGTCGGGCTGTAGCTGCTGCGCAGGTCGTCATCATCATCCACCATCACCTCACCATTGCTCTGGCGGGTGAGATAGCGGCCCTGATCGATGAGTTCGTCGGCGTCCGCCACCCGAACCACCGTGGTCATAGCAACACGCGGCGCCGGCGCGGGTAAGCGGTAGATCCACACTTTCGGTCCCGCCATCACCACGTCGGCAATGGGGATCTGGCGCGCATTGGGCATGTCGGTGATCGGACGGTCGAGCACCACATATTCAAGCCCGAGGAGACGGCCGAGCAGGCAGTCATAGGTCGGGAACGAGGTTGGGAACCGGCGATGGCGCGCGGTATAGGGGCTCTCGCCCGGCGACACCAACCGGTCATAGGGGCCGATGCGAAGCGGGTTATAGCCATTGGTCGCTTCTAGCCCGAAAACCATCGCGGCATTCTGCCAAGCGCCGCCAAGGCCGACGATCTCAACGCGCGGCCGCACACCCGGCGCGTGATCACGCTGGATCGCCTTTTCAAGCGTCTGCAGGATTTCGGTGGCCTCCGGCGTCGGCTTTTCCAAGAGCGCATAGATCGCGCGCGGTTCGGAATTCATCGACGACGCCGTGTTGCGCAGGACCAATTCACCGCCTGTGAAGGCAACGGCAAGGCTTAGCACCGCCACACGCTGGCGCGCGGTCTTCGCCCACATGAGAAGCGCCACGAGGCCGCCATAAACAACCAAGGCGATGCCGATGGCGCTAGCGGCTTCCAGCGCCTTGTCGGAGCGGGCAGAAAAGACAACGGCGCCCACGGCAAGCCCGGCAATGATCAGCCCGAACAGGATGGCGCTGAGCCGCCCAACCTTCGGCAGCCCCTGGCGCACATAGTCGGAGGCGAGATGACCGACGAGAACGGCAATGGCGGGAACGACGACGAAGAGTGCATCACCCGGGCGGCGGAACAGCGACACGCCGGGAATGGTCTCGAAGGCGAAGGGGAAGAGCGGCGTATAGCGGCCGAGCGCATAGGCAAGCGCGACGGCTGCAATCGCCGTCCAAACTCGCCGTCCCGGCGCAAGCAAGCGTCCCCCGGCAAGGCCGTGCCAGAGAAGAAGCAGCGCCGTGAAGCTGCCGGCAAACATATAGTTGAAGGCCCGGTCGGTTGAATCATAGCCAGGCAAGGTGCCGTGGCTTGGGCCCCAATCACCAATAGACGAGGGGTTGAGGGAACCCAGCACATTGGCGACGAAGAAATTCGCAATGTTCACTGGGTGCATCGACGCCATCAGCGCGGTTTCCACCGGCACCTGAATGCGGTTCGACAAATGCGCGAATTGCGCTGTCAGCACCATGGGCACGGCAATAATCGCGATCGTCACAAGGCCCATGACGAGCGCGACCGGCAACCGGCTCAGCGCATAGCGCAGCGGCTTGTCCTGAACCACCACATGGCGAAGCCCGAGCGCAAAGGCCACGAGTGCAAGCGTGAACGGCGTCTGCGCCCGCCCCAGCACGATCAACCCAAGCGTCAGGCCGAAGCCAATGGCTGCCCAGATCGACCGCTTATCCAGCGCGATCTCAAGCGTCAAAAGCGCGAGCGGCAGCAGGCCGTAGGAAATGATGATGCCGGTATGGGTCAGCCGACTTGAGACGACGCCGCCGAACATGAACACGAAGGCGGCCAGCACGGAGGCCGCAGCCGGCCAGCCACGGCGCGAGCCATAGAAAACCATGGCCACGCCGCCCACAAGGAGGTGGGCATAAACGAGGAGATCGAAGGCAAAGAGACTGGGATGGGCATCAAACCAGGCCCAGATCACGAAGGGCGGCATGAACACCAGCGATTGCGGATCGGCAATGCTGGGATGGCCGGCATAGTGATAGGGGTTCCAGAAGGGCGATGACCCTTCATGCAACGAGGTCGCAAGAAAGCGGAAGAAGGCGAAGAACTGGTTCTTGGAATCCCAGGGAACGACCGCATCCGAGAGTGGCCAGGTCGCTGCGGCAATCGCCCAGGTGACAACCACCACCCCTAACGCTAAGACCCCGGGCCGACGCCATATCGGCAGTGAGACCGGCCGTTTGGCCTCGTCATTCCGGTCCAAGGTCGACTGACCCACTTCCATCGTACTGCCCTGCCGTCCAAGTCACACTGCCAAAACCGATCAGGCAGGTTGAGGGGGACATGGTGCTTCGCAAGCATTGGATTTGTCCCGCGCAGGGAAAGGCCAAAGGAGTGCTTGCACCAATCTTCCCACAGGTTTTACCGTGAAAAAGATGAATGGTTCCAGAACAGTTCTGCCGACAAGCGCCGTCCTAGACCTTTTGGTAATAGGCGGTGGCATTAATGGCTGCGGCATTGCCCGTGATGCGGCGGGCCGGGGCTTAAGCGTCGGCCTTGTCGAGATGAACGATCTGGCAAGCGGCACCTCATCTTGGTCGACCAAGTTGATCCATGGCGGGCTGCGTTATCTCGAATATTACGAGTTTCGGTTGGTGCGCGAAGCGCTCAGCGAGCGCGAACGCTTGTGGAATTTGGCACCCCATGTCATCGGCCCGCTCCGCTTCGTCCTGCCCCATGCCAAGGGCCTTAGACCCGCTTGGCTCCTGCGCCTCGGCCTGTTCCTTTATGACCATCTGGGCGGGCGCAAACATTTGCCGCCCACCCGCACCCTCGATCTCGCCCAAGACGAGGTCGGGCGCCCGCTGAAACCGGGGCTTTTCACGCGGGGATTCGAATATTCCGATTGCCGCGTCGATGACGCGCGCCTCGTCGTGTTGAACGCCAGGGATGCTGCCGACCGCGGTGCGATCATCCGTACCCGCACCCGCCTTATCAACGCCAAACGCCACGACGGCCTGTGGCAGGCGCAAGTGGAAGACACCCGCACAGGCCAGCGCGACACCATCCACGCCAAACGCCTCGTCAATGCCGCCGGCCCCTGGGTCGGCGATGTGCTGAATACCAGGCTGATGCGCAACACCCACGCCAAGGTGCGCCTCGTCCAAGGCTCCCACATCGTGGTGAAGCGCCTCTATGACCACGACCGCTGCTACATCTTCCAGAACGGCGATGGGCGCATCATCTTCGCCATCCCCTATGAGGACGATTTCACGCTGATCGGCACGACGGATCTCGATTATACCGGCGACCCAGGCGATGTCCGCGCCACAACAGCCGAGATTGCCTATCTCTGCGAAGCGGCAAGCGACTATTTCGCCGCTCCCGTCATTCCCGAGCAGGTGGTCTGGACCTATTCAGGCGTCCGGCCGCTCTATGACGATGGCGTCAGTGAAGCCAAGGCCGCGACCCGCGATTTCGTGCTTGAGCTTGATGATGCGGAGGGGCCGCCGCTTCTCTCCGTCTTCGGCGGCAAGATCACAACCTATCGCCGCCTAGCGCAAAATGCCCTGACCAAAATCGGGATACCCGAGGGACCGCTCGGTGCGGATTGGACGGGGAATTTTCCGCTCCCCGGCGGGGACTTTCCCCGCGATGGACGGCAGGCCCTTGCGGCAAGTCTTATGGAGCAGGCGCCGTCCCTTTCCCCCGCCCAGGCTGCGCGGTTAGCACGAACCTATGGCACGCGCGCCCGGCGCATTCTCGCGCACGCCGAAGCAACAGGCGGCTTTGGGCGCGTCTTCGGCGGCATGCTGACAGAGGCAGAAATCGCCTATCTGAAGGCGGAGGAATGGGCCGAAAGCGCTGATGATATTTTATGGCGGCGCACGAAACTCGGCCTCCACATGAGCCCGCGGGATCGCGAGGCCGTCGCGGAAGCGATCACGGCCCTCAAGGCCTAGGCTGCGGCAACATCCTGCAGGAACACATCCACCGAGCGGGACAAAAGCTCGGACACCTTGGCGAGATCGGTCGAGGCGGTGAGCACATTGCTGGACTGGTGGGAGGTTTCCGCAATGGCCCCCGTCACACCCGCAACATTGTGGGAGAGTTCTTCGGTGCCGGACGCCGCCATTTTGACATTGCGCGAGATTTCTTCGGTCGCCGCGCCCTGCTCTTCAATGGCCGCCGCAATAGCGGTCGTGACCATATTGATCTCGTCCATCGTGCCGGCAATGGAACGAATGGCTTCAACCGCATTGGCGGTCGACCCCTGAATGTCCGAGACCTGGGTCGCGATTTCGTCAGTGGCTTTCGAGGTCTGAGACGCCAGTCCCTTGACCTCGCCCGCAACAACCGCAAAGCCCCGGCCCGCTTCACCGGCGCGCGCGGCCTCAATGGTCGCGTTCAACGCAAGAAGATTGGTCTGCTCGGCAATGGCGTGGATGAGGCCCACCACCTCACCGATTTTTTCGGCCGCGCCCGCCAATTGGCGAACCTCGATATTGGTTCGATTGGCAAGGCTTGTCGCCTCAGAGACCACCGACTGCGCCTGAGACACCTGAGCGGAGATTTCGGCGATAGAGGCGGACAACTGCGCCGATGCGGTCGCAACCGTCTGCACATTGGTGGAGGCTTCTTCGGATGCGCCAGCAGCGCCGGCCGCCTGCTTCGAGGCTGCCGCCGCGATCGAGGCCAAGTTCTCAGCGGTCGTGTGCATGGAGGTGGTGCTTGCACCCACCACCTTCACCACATGAGCCATATCGATACGGAACTTCTCAACAAGGCCTTCGATCCGGACTTGGCGTTCGGCCCGTGCCTCCATGTCCTTGTGCGCCCGCGCCTCCAGACGCTCGCGCTCAATCGCATTGTCGCGGAACACTTGAACCGCCCGGCCCATCTCGCCGATTTCATCAGCACGATCAACGCTCGGGACCTCGAGCGCCGTCTTGCCGCGCGCGATCTCGCGCATGACGGCAATCAGTCCAGCGAGCGGTCGGGCAAGACCACCACGCACGAGCATCAGAAGGGCTGCACCCAAGCCTAGCGAGAACAACAGGGTCGAGAGCGCGGCAATGCTCATCGCCTGCGTCCAGAACTCGACCACGCCAGTGGTCTCAGCGGTATCGCGGGCAGCTTTATCGCGGAGCCGTTCGGCACCGCTCCGGCCAACGGTCAGGAGCGATTCGAGGTCCTTAACGACAGCCTTCGAGCGTTCAGTCGACGCGGACTGTTGATTGACGAGGCCGGTCAGACGGGCGCGCTCGCGCTCGGTCATCCGCGACATGGTGCGCCCATCCTGACCGGCAGCCCTCAGCATGCGGCCCGCCTGGTCGATGGCGTCGGTCAATTGCCCGAGCGCACGACGAGCCTCGTCGGCCTTGGCCTCGCCGCCTTCGCGCAGGAAGGCAGAAATGGTCGCGATGATTTGAGTAGCCTGCGCCGCAATCGCCTTGCCATGCGCTTGGGCGGCTGGGTCCTCGGCGCGCGCAAGACCGCTTGCAAGGGTCGCGGCGGCGCCGGAAAACTCAGCCAAGGTGGCGGGAAAAAGAGCCTGGGTATCGGCAAGATTGGACCGCGCGATCAGCGCGTCTGCAATGACGCTGTCGATT
>JBAWYY010000087.1:0-9006 GCA_037143285.1 Alphaproteobacteria bacterium
CGATTGCAAGCGCGGGCTCGCAGCCGTCCCTGGCATGATCGACGCGATGACCGAAGCGGTGCGCGGTCGCGGCCGGCCGTTCCTAGGCATTTGCGTTGGCATGCAGCTGATGGCTGGCCGTGGACTTGAGAAGGAGACTATCTCTGGTCTCGGCTGGGTCCCCGGCGATATCGATCTCATCCGTCCCTCAGACGAGACGTTGAAGATCCCGCATATGGGCTGGAACACGCTTTCGGTTGCTCGGCCTCACCCGGTGCTCGGCAACTTAAAAACGGGGCCCGATGGTCTGCACGCCTATTTCGTCCACTCCTATCATCTCTCGAACCCGGCGGCTGATACCGTTGTTGCAACGGCGGATTACGGCGCGGATGTAACGGCTATCATCGCCCGCGACACGATGGTCGGGACTCAATTCCATCCTGAGAAGAGCCAGACGCTTGGTCTGACCCTGATCGGCAATTTTCTGGAATGGCGGCCGTGACCTTTCGGCTTGGTGAGCGGCTATGAGACTTTTTCCCGCGATCGACCTTAAAAACGGCCAATGCGTACGGCTTCGCCAAGGCGATATGGCGCAAGCGACCGTTTATGGCGATGACCCGGCAGCCCAAGCCGCCGCTTTCGAGGCAATGGGCTTTGACTACCTGCATGTGGTCGATCTCGACGGCGCTTTTGCGGGCAAACCGATGAACGCGACAGCTGTGGATGCCATTCGTGCCGCAACCCGGTTCCCGATCCAACTCGGTGGCGGCATTCGCGACATGGCAACGGTCGAAGGGTGGCTTGCTAAGGGCGTCACGCGTGTGATCGTTGGCACGGCGGCCGTTCGCGATCCGGCGTTTGTGCGGGCGGCCGCCAAGGCCTTTCCGGGCCAAGTGGCAGTTGGCATCGACGCGCGGGATGGCTTTGTGGCGGTGGAAGGCTGGGCAGAAACCGCATCGCTTGCCGCAACCGATCTTGCCCGCCGGTTTGAAGACGCCGGCGTTGCGGCCATCGTCTACACCAATATCGCCCGAGACGGCATGCTCTCAGGCATCGATTGGGATGGCACGGTCGCACTTGCCGATACGGTCTCGATCCCGGTTGTCGCCTCGGGCGGCCTTGCGTCGCTTGCCGATGTCGAGATGCTGATGAGCCCGCGCGCCAAGAAACTAGAGGGCGCTATTACCGGCAAAGCGCTCTATGATGGGCGCTTAGATCCAAGCCTTGCGCTAGCCATGCTCGCAAGCTGAGGGTCGGTGGAACCCTCCCATGACCGTAAGTCGTATCTTCGTGATCCTTGCCGGCCTTTTTGGCGCGCTGGGCGTGGGTCTTGCCGCGCTCGCGGCGCATGCCTATGCCGGAACTTCGCTCGCTAGTGCCGCAACAATGCTGTCACTTCATGCGCCTGCGCTGCTTGGTATTGCGGCGTTGTCAGTGACCGGCCACGCCCATGGTCCAACGCTTAGACTTGGTGGCTGGGGTCTCGTTCTCGGCACAGCCCTCTTTTCCGGCGATATCGCTTGCCGCGTGTTAACAGGCCTTGCCCCGGTGCCTTTTGCGGCGCCGCTGGGCGGTAGCCTCTTGATCGTGGCCTGGGCGGTCATTGCTGTGGCGGGTCTTCTTGGCACTCGTCGGATCCCGTGATTCGACGCGTCTTGCCTGCGTCGACGCCACTGGCTCTCTCCTGAACGCCTGATTAAGCTCCGCTCCCGCGTCGGAGTCACAGGCCGTGTCTGCGTCCACCCCCCTTGCCCTGGTCGATGGTCCCGAAGCCTGGCGCAGGCTCATGCTTGCCCTGGTCTGCTCCACCATTGGCGGCGTCGGCATGTGGTCGGTGGTGGTGGCCCTCCCGGCGGTTCAGGCGGAGTTTGGCGCATCGCGCGCGGACGCTTCTCTACCCTATACGCTGGCCATGATCGGGTTTGCCTTCGGCGGCGTTGTTCATGGTCGTCTCGCCGACCGCTATGGCATTCGCGCGCCGCTTCTCGTTGGCGCGGTGTCGCTCGGCTTCGGCTATGGTCTCGCGGGTCTAGCGCCGTCCCTTGGCGTCTACGCGCTCGCCCATGGGCTGTTCATCGCGATGTTTGGCGCAGCCGCATCTTTCGGCCCCTTGCTTGCCCATATCTCGCTCTGGTTTGCGAAACGCCGGGGTATCGCGGTCGCACTCTGCGCTTCCGGCAATTATCTCGCAGGCGCGGTATGGCCGCCGCTCGTGCAGATGGGCATCGCATCTTACGGCTGGCGTGCGACCCATCTGGTTATCGGCGCGATTTGTATTCTCGCACTCGTTCCGCTCGCCTTTTGCTTTAAAGCTGCCCCGCCAGCGCAGGCGTCCGCCAGCGGTTCGGCCGCGGCGCGCGGATCCCTCGGGCTCTCGTCGCGCGCCTTGATGGCGCTGATCTGCCTTGCTGGTGTCGGCTGTTGTGTGGCCATGGCCATGCCACAGGTTCATATCGTCGCCTATTGCTCGGACCTCGGTTATGGCGTGCAGCGGGGCGCGGAAATGCTCTCGCTCATGCTCGGGTTCGGCATTGTCAGTCGGGTTGCTTCGGGCTTCGTGGCGGACCGCATCGGCGGGCTTGCAACCCTGCTCATCGGCTCTGTGCTCCAAGGCACGGCCTTGCTCCTCTACCTGACCTCCGATGGTCTCGCTCAGCTCTATGTGATCTCAGCGCTTTTTGGCCTTTTCCAGGGCGGTATCGTGCCTATGTATGCGGTCATCGTGCGCGAATATTTTGCGCCTGAAGAGGCCGCCACCCGGGTCGGCATAGCGCTGATGGCAACGCTCTTCGGCATGGCGTTCGGCGGTTGGATCTCCGGCGCCATCTTCGATCTGACGCGGTCCTATATGGCGGCCTTCGCCAATGGCATTCTCTGGAACCTGTTGAACCTTCTCATCGTCGGCGGCCTCATCCTGCGCCGGCGAGCTCGCGCTGCCATCGCTTGAAGCGACCGAAGCGCCGTCCTTGGTTTCCCGCTCTGTCAGAAGGCGGCGAAGCGCGATAGGGTTGGCTCATGGCTGAGGACTTTGTCATCCCGATTGAGATCGACTCAGTGGATCGCTTGTTTGCGACCATCGACCTTTCCCCCTTTCACGACCGAAGTTTCAATGCCATTGCCAGCGACTATGTGATTGGCGAAGCGCAGCAAGCGCCGAAGAAAGCCAATTTCGTTGTCAGCTTACGATTGCCGGCCGGCTACGCTGCAGCAGAGGACCTTGAAAAAGTTCGAGCGGTTGTTGCCCATCATTTTCACCGCCTTGCTGTCACGGAAGATCAGGAGTTTCGCAATCTGCTGCGAGAGGGCGTGAGGGCGCTTGCCGTTGGCATGATTGTTCTCGCGGTTTGCACCGCGCTCGCGCAATCGATCGACGCGCGGTCTCTCCCGGAAGGCTTTGCCACCTGGCTGCGCGACGGGCTGTCTGTTTTTGGCTGGATTGCCAATTGGCGCCCGGCAGAAATTCTATTCTACGATTGGTGGCCAGTCCGGCAATCGCGCGATCTTTATCGCCGATTAGAGCAAGCGCGCATCGAGGCAGTGTCTAACGCCGCGGCGGTCTAAGCCTCTGACATGGTGCCTGATTACCAACATCCAAGGGTTTAATCGTACCGACATAATTAATTGAAGATAAGGACTTTTCTGTTTGAGTGGGAAGTCGAAATGAACCTTCCCCCTGTCCTCACGCTCTCGCCGCGCGACATCTGAGTATGAAAACTTCGAGCACACGCCAGGAGTTGTCGAGCCGCGATGTGCCGCTGCACACCTATTTGTCGATCGTCGACTCGCTCTACACGGATATTCGGTCGTTCTGGGTCGGTGTTATCAACTCCATGGTCGCCATAGGCTTTACCGCCTGGCACTCCCAATCGATCTGGATATTCCTCTGCGGCGCCGCGTTTCTGATCGTTGCAGGTGCGCGCGCCATCCATATGGCGTCTTACCGCAGGCAACGCGATACGATTTCCACCTACCGTGCCGCCCGCAAATGGGAGCGCGCTTATGTCACCGGCGCGTCGGCCTATATCGCGCTTATCGGCATCTGGTGCTTCATCGCCTTTGTAGGCACAGACGACAGCATAACCCAAATGCTGTCCTTGGCCGTTGTGCTTGCCCAAACCATCGGCGTTGCCGGACGCAACTTCGGTAGCCCTCGCCTCGTGAACGCCCAGATCGCCTCCCTGGGCGTTCCGATGGTTGCTGGATTGCTGATTGACGCGAATATCGGGCACTGGGTGCTAGCGGCCTTCGCAGCGCCCTATTTCCTCAGTGTCAAAACCATCGCAGCGCGCTTGCGTGTAATTCTCTTGGATGCCGTTATCGCCAGCAACGACAATCGAATGCTGGCGGAGCGATTCGACACTGCGCTCAACAACATGCCCCATGGCCTCGCCATGTTCGACTCCAATGGTTTGCTGTCCGTCTGCAATCGCCGCTGGGTCGAGTTCATGCCTGGCGGCAGCATCGTTTCTCGCCACGGCATGTCGGTAGCGGAGGCATTTACGCCGGCAATCATGGGCGGAACGGTCGAAACCGAATCAGAGCGCGATGCGCTGCGCGCAATCGTGATCTGGACAAAAAGTGGTGCCGAGGGGCGGACGGAAGTTCGTACGCGCGACCATGTGCTAATCTTCACCGTGGAACCTATGCCCCATGGCGGGTCCATCGTCGTGGTGGAGGACGTCTCGGAGCAGCGCCAAGCTGAAGCGCAGCTCTCGCATATGGCACGTCATGATTCACTCACCGGGTTGCCAAATCGCTCGCTGCTCGAGGAGCGCCTTGATTCAGCAATCGCCATGTCTGGCGCGCATGATCGGCTGGCCCTGCTGTTCATCGATCTCGACGATCTCAAATCCGTTAACGACACGCTCGGACACGCGGCAGGCGATGCTCTCGTTCAGGCGGCTGCATTGAAGATCAGGTCGGTTATTCAAGACAACGATGTGCTTGCGCGCTTCGGCGGCAATGAATTTGTTGTGTTGCGAAGCCCGTGCCGAGGCCCGGAGGAGGCCGCCGCGCTGGCAGCATCAATCCAAAAAGCGGTTGGAGAGATCGAGACCGTGCTGGGCCATCGCGTTGCCAGCACCGCCTCGATCGGCATTGGAGTGAGCGCTGCCGGTCAAGCGACAGTCGCTGGCGTCCTGAAAAATGCTGATATGGCGCTCTACCGGGTGAAGTCGGAGGCCCGCGGCACCTACCGCTTCTTCGAGGAAGAGATGGACCAGAAGGCGCAATATCGCCGGTCTCTGGAACTGGACCTGCGGGAGGCGATCCGGAATGAGGCGCTTCTTGTCAACTACCAGCCGCTTTTCAACCTGCGCCAACTTAAGATCACAACCTGTGAAGCCCTCGTGCGCTGGTGCCACCCGACGCGCGGTCCGATCTCGCCTGCCGAATTCATCCCAATCGCCGAAGAGACGGGCCTCATCATTGAGCTTGGTCGGCAAGTTCTCACAAAGGCCTGTCACGCCTGTGCGGGATGGCCGGACGGCACGAAAGTCGCGGTCAACTTGTCGCCGCTTCAAATTCAGCGCGGTGGGTTTATCGATACAGTCCGCTTAGCACTTGCAGAGTCTGGCCTCGCTGCCGGGCGCCTTGAAGTAGAAATCACTGAATCTGCGCTGATGCAGGATCGCGAGGGGACCCTCGAAGTGTTGCGTGCGCTCCGGGCCATGGGTGTTCGCGTGGCTCTTGATGATTTCGGAACTGGCTATTCAAGCCTAAGCTATCTCGCGACCTTGCCTTTGGACAAAGTAAAGATTGATCGGTCGTTCCTGTTTGGCATCGAAAGCGACAAGCGTGCACTGAGTCTTTTCAATGGTGCTGCACGTCTTTCGGCGGATCTCGGTCTGGATGTCGTCGTCGAAGGGGTTGAGACCCACGATCAGATGCGTCTGTGTGACCAAACCGGCGCCGTGACTGAAATCCAGGGTTTCCTACTCGCGCCCGCCTTGCCCAATGAGCAAGTGTCGGCGTTGATGGACAAGCCGGGTGCGAGCTTGCTCGCCGCAGCCTGAGCAATTCCACACCGCTTCCCCTCTCTTTCAACAACCTGACTTAACGTTGCACAACCTCACGGTAGGTAAGTTGTGTCAAATATAGTTGTTTAAATACAGCTACCACCACATTTTAACCAAGTGTTAATCATAACATCGAGCTTTTATAAGGCCATCGACTGCGCATTAAGTAACTCATTCAGCGATGGCTTTGACGGTAATTGTATTTATGTACCGCCGTTAACCAACAATTAACTGAGCGCTTTACGATCATTAATTTCGTGTTAACGTCGTCTCCAGGTTCAGTGCATCATAGGTGCGATCATGAGCATGGTTGATCAGGCAGGGCAGGCAACGTTCAACGAACGGCTGTCGGACTTTGTGAGCCGCGTCGAGTATCGTAGGGTCGTCACGCCTCAAGAACGGCGAGCGATCTTCAAACTTCGACACGATTGCTATCTGCGCGAAGGTGCCATTGAAGCGCGGCCGAGCGGTTTGTTCCGCGACCGCTACGACTTCGATCCGAATGTCTGGATCTTCGGCGTTCACGTCGATGGCGCCCTTGTCGGTTCGGTGCGCATTCATGTGGCGTCAAAGCAGTTCAAACGCTCGCCTGGCATGACGGTGTTTAAGGATCTCCTCGGCCCCCGGCTAGAGCAAGGGCAGATCGTGGTTGATCCCACCCGTTTTGTGGTGAGCGCTGAGGCCTCTCGCGACTATCCGCTTTTGCCCCATGCTGTTTTGCGGCTCTGCTTCATGGCCTGCGATCATTTCGAGGCCGACGTGGGGCTCGCGACCGTCCGCACCGAACATCGCGGTTTCTATCGTCGCTTCTTTGCCATGGAGAGCATGAGCGAACCGCGGTTCTACCCGAGCCTGAAAAAGCCAATCACCATGATGGGCGTTGATTTCTTCGCTCAACGCAATGCCGTGATGACCCGCTATCCGTTCTTCGCTTCCACGGCGAGTGAGCGTGGTCGCTTGTTCGGGAAGAAGGTGACGCAAGAAAAGACACTGGAGCGTTCCGATTTCACGCAAAGCCAGGGCGACTTGGTTTTGGTCGGCGCCTGATCATCTTTCATCTCTGCGGAATTCGTGTATAAGCCGCCTCGCGTAAGCATTTTAGGTGCTCACGCATCATCCGACCGCGCTGGACGACATCCCGGCACCGGCCGACACAGTTCTCGTTTCTGAAAGGATTGCCCGATGTCGATTTCTGACGCCCGCAAGGCGGAAGTCGTGAGCCAATTTGCGACCAAGGCCGGCGATACGGGTTCGCCCGAAGTTCAAGTCGCCATTCTCACCGAGCGCATCACGAACCTGACCGAGCACTTCAAGACCCATGCGAAGGACAACCATTCGCGTCGTGGCCTGTTGAAGCTCGTGTCTCAACGTCGTTCGCTGCTCGACTACCTGAAGCGCAAGGATGAAGCGCGCTACAAGACGCTGATCGAACGGCTCGGCATCCGCCGCTAATCAACTAAAAGCCCCCAGGCGGTAACGGCTGCGGGGCTTTTTGCATGGGAATACCGGAGCAATGAGCTCCGTCACGAGACCGGCGCGAAGGTCGCGCCGGTCGGTACGCCTCCAAGAAGGCACACGACACTGGACCGCACGATCGCCATGGCAGGATCGCAAGGGGCTCGCGCTGCGCTGAAGTGAAGCTGTTCGCGCGCGAGCCTCTCGCCGTCTTGCCCATGGTCGTCCTTAGGTCTGTGATCTCAGAAAGGACTGACATGTTCGACATTCATCGCGAGGAACTCACCTGGGGTGGGCGTAAACTCGTTCTCGAGACCGGCAAAATTGCGCGCCAGGCGCATGGTTCGGTGCTCGCGACCTATGGAGAAACTACGGTGATGGCCACCGTCGTTTCTAATTTCGAGCCGAAGGCCGGCATCGACTTTTTCCCGCTGACCGTGAACTACCAGGAAAAGTTCTTCGCTGCAGGTCGTATTCCCGGTGGCTATTTCAAGCGTGAAGGCCAGCCGACCGAGCGTGAGACGCTGGTGTCTCGCCTGATCGACCGTCCGATCCGCCCGCTCTTCGTCGAAGGCTACAAGAACGAAACCCAGGTGGTCGTCACCGTCCTGTCCCATGACATGGAGAACGACCCGGACGTTCTGGCTCTCGTGGCTGCGTCCGCCGCGCTCACCCTGTCGGGCGTTCCCTTCATGGGACCCGTCGGTGGCGCTCGCGTCGGCTATATCGACGGCGAATATGTGCTGAACCCCTATATCGACGACATGAAAGAGTCGAAGCTCGACCTCGTCGTCGCCGGCACTGCTGATGCCGTGCTGATGGTGGAATCGGAGGCCCAGGAGCTCTCGGAAGAGGTCATGCTCGGCGCCGTGATGTTTGGCCACAAGTACTTCCAGCCTGTGATCGACGCGATCATCCGTCTGGCTGAGAAGGCCGCTAAGGAACCGCGCGCTTTCACCCCGCCCGATCACTCGGCGCTCGAGAAGGCGATGCTCGCGCTGGTGGAGAAGGACCTCCGCGCCGCATACTCCATCAAGGAGAAGACCGCGCGCTACGCAGCGGTCGGCGAAGTCAAGAAGAAGGCCATCGCCGCTTTCGAAGGTGACCCGGCCGAAGGCAAAGCTGACAAGCTGGTTGTCGGCGCCGTGTTCAAGGAGCTGGAAGCCAAGGTTGTTCGCTGGAACATCCTTGACACCGGCACCCGTATCGATGGCCGCGATCTGAAGACCGTCCGCCCGATTGTCTCGGAAGCGGGAATTCTGCCCCGTACCCACGGCTCGGCTTTGTTCACTCGCGGTGAAACGCAGGCCTTGGTGGTCACCACGCTCGGCACCGGCGAAGATGAGCAGTTCATCGACGGCCTGGAAGGCACCCGGAAAGAAAACGGTGAACGAACGAGAACGAAGGAACGAGGTGCGGCTAGACGGTGGCCTGCTCGGCGAAGAAGCGCTTTGCCGAGCGGTGGTCGTCGCGCTGCGTCTTGCGACCGCGCTTGTGGCGCAGGTGCTGCTTGTGGATGTCCTCGAGCATCTGCGCCACCGTGCTGGTCTTGCCG
>JBAWYY010000088.1:0-8959 GCA_037143285.1 Alphaproteobacteria bacterium
GTTGCCTCCGAGATCGAGCGCATGCGTGGCGTTGCCTCCAAAGTCGCTCGCACCAATTCCCCGGGCTTTGGCCATACGGCGGCACGTCTGCGCGAGACCCTGGGCTGTCTGGAGCGCGCGACCGAGCATATGCTGGATGTCGTGAAGTCGAACCCTTCCGACGCGCTCGCCGGTGCAACACCCTATCTCCGCCTGTTCGGGCTCGCAGCGGGCGCAACTGCACTCGCAGAAAAGGCGCTTGCGGCGCGTGAGGACAGCATGGCGGGCTCCACGGACGAAGCCCATGTGCAACGCATCGCAACCGCACGGTTCTTCGCGGAGCATCTGGCAACAGCCGCACCGGGCCTTGAGACCTCGGTTACGACGGGCGCTGAAAGCGTCACCGATGTGATGTTACAACTCGCCAGTTGATCGACCCGGCTACCGATCCGGTCCTCACCCCACAAAAAAATGCCCCGGCGCGAGGCCGGGGCAAAGTGGGGGGTCCAGGAAACGGGCAGGCCTAACGGCTCAGATAGCTTATTCGCAGACGACAACCGAGCGGCGCACCATGCCGTAGGGCGTCTCGACCCAGCGGCGCACCCGGTAGCAGTCGCCGCCATAAACCGGAGCGGCGCGGGCAGCGGAGGAGGCGATCACCGCGGTGGTGGCGCCGATCGCAACGCCTGCGGCAAGCGGGCCCCAGGGGAAGTAAGCAGCCTGGGCTTGAGAGGTCGGCAGCGCGGTCACAAGGCCAGTAGCGGCAACGGCGGCGAGGGCGAAAGTACGGATCGACATGACAGGCTCCTTTGAGGGGTTCGGTTGAGAGCGGCCATCCGCTCCCGATACCCATCAGTCGCAACGAGCCGGAAAAAGGTTCGACACCCGCCAAAAAAATTTTGAAATTCTTTGAGAGGGCGCCGAACCCATTGTCATGGCTTCGGCTGCTGCGTCGCCTCAGCGGGGGTCGCTGCAGGCGCTACCGCAGTCAAAGCCGGCACGGGAGCAGCAACGCCGGCGCCGAGGGCCGGCTGGGGGGTGCTCCCCCGCTGCGCCGTATTGGTGAGGATGCGGCGCAGCTGGTCAGGCGTTGTTGTCGGCGCGCGCTCGATGATCAAAGCCGCGATCCCCGAGACATGGGCTGCTGCTACCGATGTTCCCGACGACACCTGATAGCTGCCGCCAGGGGCCGGCAGGATTACATCCACACCGGGCGCTGCTACCGCGACATGGGCGCCCCGATTAGCCTGCGCAAAGACCTGACCGCCTTGGTCGGTGGCAGTGACGGCAATCACATGGCGATCAGCGGCGGGATAGGCCGCAGGCGCTGATGGACCTTCATTGCCCATGGCAGCGACAAACGCGATGTTGCGGGTCGAAGCCGAGGCAATGGCCTGCGAGAGCAAGGGGTCAGCGGGCCCGGCAAAGCTCATATTGACAATGCGAGCTCCTTCGCGCGCCGACCAATCCAGCGCTTTGAGGATATGGAAGCTCGTGCCCGAGGCCCCCGCCGCTGGGCTTGGTGGGCCGAAAGCGCGGGCGGCCAGAATATCCGCGGCAGGAGACACACCAACCAATTGTCCCGTTGCTGCGATGGCCCCGGCCATGCCGGTCCCATGTTCGTGAGGGGCAGGCGCGCCACCGACCGCATCATAGGATTTGGTGATGCGGCCAGCGAGTTCCGGGCTCGCTGAATCAATGCCGGAATCGATCACGGCGACCGGCACGCGCGTCCCCTTGGCCAAGGCATGGGCTTGGGGCAATTGCAGCACATCTGCCACATATTGCAGCGATGCGCCGCCCGACGGCGTCGTCACAGCGCTTTGCAGCCGGTAGACGTAATTGGGTCGGGCAAAGATGTAATTGGGCTGGGCCTGGGCGAAGCGCTGATCGCGAGAGAGCGCCTGCACCGCACCCGGCACGGTGCTGCCTTCGGGCAAGCGATAACGGCGAATGGAACTATCGATGAGATCGATCCGGTCGCTGGCGATGAGGGTAAGGCCAAAGCGCCGCTCTGCGGCAGCGAGTGCTGCCGGGGTCGTGTTTGGCCGTACGATCACCAAGATCTCATCAGGCACAAAGCGTCTCTCGGCGCGCGGAACCGGGCCGGGAGGCACCGCGGCACCGGCTGCCGCCGCGATCGGCAGGATAACCCCGGGTGGCCACCCTCGACCGCCAAGCGTCGGCGGGCCGCCGGGTGGACGACCGCCCCCTGATGGCGGCACCGCAGCAACGCCGAGGCTTGGCGGCGTAATACTCGGTCGGCCCTGATCAACGATGACCGGCGGGCGCGGGCGCCCCGGCCGGATTGGCGGGCGAGAAACGACGGGCGGGCGCTCAACAACAGCGGGTGGACGAGGACGGACCGCGACAGACGGCCGGCGAACACGAGGCACCACGACCCGTTCAGCCGGTATCACTCGGGTGCGCCCAAGGCCCTGGCCTCGTCCGATCCCTGGCACGATCACACGGCCCGGCGCAACGCGCCGCGGGACAATCGCGCGATCTGGTCGCAGGCCGCCCTGCCCCGGACCGACACCGATCGATAGACCGGGAATGGGGATGCCAAAGCCAAATGCGGCGGCAGGTCTTGCGTGGATGGCGCCCAACCCGATGACGCATAGGCTCACGAGAAGCGTGAGCGCAAAGCGATGGCGAGGAGCGAGAACGCGGGGTCTCAGTTGGTTCTGCATCATGGTCATGATCAGTCTCCGCCTGTGAGAACGCTTCAGTTTGATGGCCCAACGAAGCGGACGACGCCCGTCTGCGTTCGAAATTGGCCGAGGATGCGATCAATCTCAGGCTGCGACAGTCCACGCGCGCCAATGCGAACCCGATAGAGGCCACCCGCGCGGGGGCCATCGACGATGGTTGCGCCATTGGCCTGCAACAATGCGCTGATGTCTTGAGCGTTGGCCGTTGGCGCGAAGCCCACGAGGGCAAAGGTGCCTTCAAAGCCCGTTGCGGTTTGCGCCGTTCCATAGGACGCCGTTTGGAAGGTGCTGGATCCACCGGTCACGAAAGAGGCGATGATACCTGCCTGAGCGACAAGGACGAGGGCTGCCGCAACGCCTGCATAAGCAAGCGTGCGCGGCTGGAAGGCAGCAAACCTTTCAACGATCCAATCGACGAGGCCGGCCTTGACCTTGGCAACCCGATGGGCCGAGGTGAGCGGTTCGGCATCAATACGCGCGAGGATGCGGTCGATGGTGCCAGCCGGCGGCACGGCCATCGCCTCGGCGAGCACAATGCTCGCTGCCTGGTCCTCGCGAACGATGTCCAGTTCTTCGGCCAAGGTGGGGTCAACCTTGAGGGCGGCAGCGACGCGAGCGGTTTCCTGAGGCGAGAGCGTGCCCGCCGCATACCATGGCAGCAGCTCGGACAGCGCGCGGCGCTCGTCAAAGTCGGGGCTTCCCGGCGTTTCGTTCGTCATGGCCAACCTCGATCGACGCCGGCCTCTGTCATGAGGTCCTGGAGCCTTTTGCGCGCATAGAACATGCGCGTTTTGACAGTGTTTTCCGGAATGCCAATGATCTCGGCCACCTCGGAGATCGACTTCTCCTGATAGTAGACGAGATCAACGATCTCCCGGTGCTCAACCGACAGGGCCTCGATGCAGCGACGGATCGCTGCGGCCTTGTCGACCTTCTGAGCCACTGTCTCCGGCGTGTCGGCCTCGTCTGGGAGGGCATTGGCGGCCTCCTCGTCGAGTTCGCTCTCCCCGCGCTTTCGCACTTGAGACAGCGCCTTAAACCGCGCCATGCCGAGGATCCATGTTGAGACGCTGGAGCGTCCCTCAAATCGATCGGCTTGACGCCACACGTCGAGGAACACCTCGCCGATGAGGTCCTCTGCCGCCCCCTCGTCGCGCACAAACCGGAGAATGAACCGGAACACACGGACTTGGTGACGGGCAAACAGCACCTTAAAGGCGAGCCGATCACCTTTGGCGATCCGACTGATGAGGTCGTCGTCGCTATCGGATGGCATCTTGCTCCCGAGCCAGTGGGCTCACAACATCAGTCGCAGCGAGCGTGAAAAAGGTTCATGCACGGGCAAGAGATTGCGATAGGGCGGAATGCCGCACTATCGGGGTAACGACGGAGGCCGGCAGCCAGCCTGCACGTTCATGTGACCCTAGGCCGCGCCATGTCCGGCTGCACGGGCGAGGACTGCACGCGCCTCTACGGCGCCTGATATCGATGTCCAGGCGACATATTGGTCGGGCCGCACCAGGATGAGAGACGCGCCGTAATCGGCACGCGCATCGGTCCGGTCATCGCGGATGACGCGGAGCGGAATGCCCAGAGCTTCAGCTGCTTCGGTGAACCCGCTCACAACTTGATCGGCGGCATCGAGCGCGATGAGCGTGAAGCCTGACCCGAGCGCCTCATAGACATCGCGCCCATCGGTCAGCTTGCGAGGGGTGAGGTGATGGCCCGCACGCGCCTCCGCCCTATGGCGGCCAACCGCGCTCGACACCCCGCCCTCAGGCCCGAACACGACGGCTGATCCCTCGTAATGCGGCTCGAAGGCGTGCACTTCAGACGTTGCGCCGGTTTGACGCCCGAGCCAGGCCGCCTCGAAGGCTGCCTTGTCGACTTTGGGATTGAAGGTCCGCAAGAACTCCCGGTCATCACGAATCGAGCGCTCGATGAAGTCGTTTGCCGTGCTTGCAAAGACCGGCCGGCGCTCGGCGCCATAGCTGTCGAGAAGATGCGGCCCCGCCCAGCCCTCAAGGCTTGCTGCAAGCTTCCAGCCGAGATTAGCCGCATCCTCAAAGCCGGTATTGATGCCATAGCCGCCATAGGGCGGATGGGAATGGGCGGCATCGCCCGCAATGAAAAAGGGCCCGGCGCGATAGTGATCCGCCACGGCCACGCGCAGATCCCAGAAGCCGATATGGTCGAACTCGACATCGAAGGGGGCGCCAACGGCTGAATGAACCAGCGCCTTAAAATCATAATTGTCGCGGGTCGTGCCAAAGGGCACCGGTGCGTGGAAAAACCAGGTGGTGCCGAGATCAACGCGGCCGAAAAACTGCCAATAGCCGTCGAGCGCTGGGTTCAGCACACTGATGAAGGACTTGCCAGGGAAGCGCTCAAGCAGCTTGTGCAGGCCGGTGGAGCGGAACACCAAGAGCACCATCAGGCGGTCGTGGTCGATGCGCGTCTCGGTGATGCCCGCATTCTCGCGCACCAGGGAGCGCGCGCCATCGCAGCCCACGACATAGCGGGCGCGCAGCGAGCGGCGGCCCTCGCCGTTGCGCTCGGCAATGGCAACGGTCACGCCCTCCGCCGTCTCGGTAAGATCGGTTGCGGACCAGCCATAGATCGTGGTGACGGTGTCGAGCGCGGCCACGCGCCGGCGCAGCACCGCCTCCGTCGCATATTGGGGCAGGCGCTCATTGTCGGTGAAGTAGAAGGGGCGGACGAGCTCCCGCTGCATCCAGTCGTAATGATAGCCGCTGAGCAGCGTGCCATAGGTGGTCATGCCGCCGATGCCGAAGTCGCGCGGGATGGTGCGCGCCGCGCGCAATTCCTTCTCCGTGCCCCAGAAATGGAAGTGCTCCATGGTGCGCTGGGTGAGATTCTGCCCGCGCGGGATCGGCTGCGGCTCCGGATAGCGCTCGATCACAATGACCCGCACGCCGCGCTGCCCAAGCGTGATGGCAAGCCCCAACCCCACCGGGCCGCCGCCCGCGATGATCACTTCGGCATCGTGGCCGGGCGGGAGGGAACGAGGCTGCACGGGATGCTCTTTCATGAGTTGACGCTAAAAAACCGGCGGTCAGCGGCCTATTCCGCGGTGATGCCGGCGTTGCGGACCACCGCCGTCCAGCGCGGCAGATCGGCGGCGATGACGGCGGCAAGCGCTGCCGGCGTCCCGCCCACCGGCACGAGGCCCTGCTTCTCCAGGAGGTCTTTGACCCGGGGTTCGGCGAGGATCGCGTTGAAGGTCGCGTTGTAGCGAGTGATCGTCGAAGCCGGCGTCCCGGCCGGTGCGGCGAGCCCATACCAGAGGTCGACCGAGACCCCCTCAATGCCCTGCTCGACCAGCGTCGGCACGTTGGGCGCGAGCGCCGAGCGCTTGTCGCTGCCCACCGCCAACAGGCGAATCCGGCCGGCCTGGGCGTGGGAAAGGCCCACATGGATCGGGATGAACATGCACTGGACATGGCCGGCGATGAGGTCGTTCACCGCGCCCGCCGTGCCGGTATAGGGGATATGGCCGAGTTTCGCGCCGGTTTGGAGCTTGAACAGCTCCATCGCCATATGGTGCGGCGTGCCCCGGCCGGGCGAGGCATAGCGGATATCGTCGGGCCGCGCCTTGGAGGCGGCGACCAGCGCCTGGGCATCGGCCACCTCGACGCTGCGATGGACGGCAAGCGCCAAAGACCCGCGCGCAAGCTCGATAATCGGCTCAAAACCCTTGACCGGATCATAGCTGAGCGTCCGCGACAGCGCGGCGTTCATCAGGAAGGTGTTGACGTAGAGCACCAGGGTCTGGCCGTCAGGCGCGGCGCGGCTGGCCGCAGCTGCCCCAATATTGCCGCTGGCGCCCGCCCGATTGTCGACGACCAGGGTCTGCCCGTGATGGACGCGGAGCTCGTCGCTGGCAAGCCGCGCCAGGAGGTCCGGCCCCGAGCCCGGCGAGAAGGGCACCACGACGGTGATGGGCTGCTCGGAGAGCCGCTGCGCCGAGGCGGGCGTCGCGGCGAGCGCCGCAAGCCCCATGGTCGCGAGGCGCCGGGTGATCAGGGTCATGGGTCGCGTCTCTGGCATCGAGGGGTGGCGCTTAAAGCGGGGGGATCGATCAGCCCTAAGAGCTAGCGCGCGCGGGCCCGCCGCGCAATCGGCGGGTCGGGAGATCGGCGGTATTCAATTACAGGGGGGTTGTGCAAGTGCACATCAAAAGCTGTGTGTCGTGCAATCTGTGCAAATGTGTGTCATGGGCCGATGGGAATAGTGTCTTATACACCCTTTCGGGGCATTTGGCCACTGCGATCTCGACGACGCCGGCCCTTTTCGCCGCGCCTCCACCCCGACACCCCCTGCCCTCACGCCGCGATGGCGTCGATTTCGCTCGCGTAAGTGCCGTCCGCCAGCCTGTGCGCCCGGCGCATGGCGACGAGGGAGGCGAGCACATCCGCGACGCGGTCGCGCTTGGCGGATTTGAACGCGCGGGCAATGGTCTCAACGGTTGCCGGCGCATCGAGCGTTAAGAGCAGCGCGCGGATCGCCTCCACCTGTTCGGGCAGCGTCGTCGGGAAGGCGGGCTTGGCCGTGACGTCGGCCGCCTCCACCAGCATGCCGATCTGGTCGCGGGCCTCGCCCGCCGTGCCCTTGGGGTTCTGATAGGCGGGGCGAAGCCAGCGCACCAGGCCGCGCCGGAGGTCTTCGCGCCTGCGATGGCCGCGTGAGCCGCCCCGCCAGCCCACCCAGCTTTGTCGTCAGAACTGGCGGCGAGGCGTCAATTGACTAACGCCTTTACCTGACCGCTCAGTGGGGGCGGATCAGGGGGAGGCGACGACCCGATCCCCGGACCGTCGTGTTCTAGGTCGAGGTACTGCCGATTCTCGAAGCGGTGCGGGATACCGCTTTACAGGTCGAGCGGCCGTATAAAAGGGATCTTCGGCCGACGCGGCGCCCATTTGGTGCCGAGTTCATCAGCACGGTAGATCGACCTTCCATCCTTGAACGTCTCGACCACCGCAACGTCCTTGATGGTAAGAGGATCCACCTTGAGCGGGTTGGCATCGAGCGCTACTAGATCTGCGCGCTTGCCGACCTCCAGCGTCCCCTTGGATGCCTCCTCGAACATTTGGTAGGCAGCACCTGATGTGATTGCCTTTAGAGCAATATACGGCGAAACCTTTTCCGCTGGTCCCACGACCACGCCGCTGCGGCTAAGTCTGTTCACCGCAGTCCAGGACAGCATCAACATATCGGGAGGCACGATCGGCGAGTCTGTGTGATTAGAGAATACAACGCCCTTGGACGCTGCATAGGCCATGGGGCTTATTCCATAGGCCCGTTCGCGGCCGAAGGTCTCGTTGATGTGCCAGTCGCCCCAGAAATAGGTATGCGCTGAGAAGAAGCTTGGCACAATGCCGAGCCGGGCCATGGCATCGATCTGGTCATGGCGCGCAGTCTGGGCATGAACAGCCACCGGCCGCATATCTTTGGCGCCATGGGTTTCGCGGGCCTTGGAAACGGCTGCAAGCAGCGAGTCGATTGCCGCATCGCCGTTGACATGAACCTGCACCTGTATCCCGTGCCGGAACGAAAAATCGAGCCATTGATCGAGTTCTGGCTGGGCCACGACCGGGTAGGCGCGGTAGTCGCTGGGCTTTCCCTCCGGCGGACGTAGATAAGGTTGAGTCATATAGGCGGTCTTCCCCGCCGGCGAGCCATCGGTCGTGATCTTGATGCCACCGATCTTGTGGCGACTCTCATAGAGTCCGACCCGCACCTTGGCGTTACCGGCGCCATTGGCGGAAGGAGCAGTGGGAGCCTTTGCCCCACTTGGCAACGAGCGTCCGGCGGTGGCGATACCGGAAAGCGGATAGATCTCGACGCCCTCCATCGACTGCTCTCCGCTCAGCACCTTCGAGAACAGTGTCCACATCGGGAATGAGACGATATCAAGCGCTAGCCGGTTCTGTCGGGCGGCTTCCTTGAGTAATTGGATATTGAGCGGATTGCTCAACGCGTCATGGGCCGTGGTGATCCCGAAGCTTGCATACCAACTCTGCACCTCGTCGAGTCGCCGCAGCTTTTCGTCCAACGGTGGCAGGGTCTTGAAGATTAGCGGCAAGAAAGGGGCCGCCGCCTGTTCCTCCAATACGCCACTAGGCTCTCGGTTCTGCGGATCGCGCCGGATCACACCATCAAGCTGGTCGGGAGTGTCTCTGGTAATCCCGACTAGGCTCAGGGCAGGCCATTTTGCGACATGCAAATGGCCAGAGGAATGGGCG
>JBAWYY010000089.1:0-8909 GCA_037143285.1 Alphaproteobacteria bacterium
AGCGCCTTGCCTGAGCCGATGAAAGCCGCGATCCGCACGGCCGTGATTGAGACGCCTGCCCGCAACCCGGAAGCCTTCGCTCGCATTCGCGACGGGGTCGCGACCGGGTTTAAAGCGGTGACCCACGCTGATTACCAAGTCGTTGTTGCCCTTAATGCTTTCGTTGACCAACTCCGACGCAAACGTAGCTGAAAGCCACCCCATGCAGTCCGCGGTGCCGCGTCTCCCTGATCTTCAGCTTGAGCCTTTGAACGCGGCCTATGCCCAGGCGGTCAGCGCCAAGCGTCGCACGACATTCATCGGCCTGGGGGTTCTCGCGGTCCTCACCATTCTCGCCGGTGCGGTGGCTGAGGTGAGGCTCGATACCTTCTTCCAGAATCTCTGGCGTTTCTTCGATTATATCGGCCGCATCTTCACCCTCGATAACGGCCCAAGCACGGGCAAGTTCGTACTCTATGATATTCGCGAGTGGATGTGGGGCTTCGACAAGTGGATGAAGCTCCTGTGGGAGACTGTGCTCATCGCCTATGTCGGCACCATACTAGGCCTCATCGGCGGCTTCATTCTGTGCTTCGTTTCAGCCGGAAATCTCGTCCCCAATCCCTGGGTCCGGAACAGCGCGAAGCGCTTCCTTGAGGTTTGCCGCACGGTGCCGGAAATCGTCTTCGCTCTGATTTTCGTGGTCGCCTTTGGCCTCGGGCCGCTGCCCGGCGTGCTGGCCATCGCTATTCACACCCTCGGCGCGCTCGGCAAGCAGTTCAGTGAGGTCGCCGAGAATATCGACATGAAGCCGGTGGACGGCATAATTGCCTCCGGCGGCACCTGGGTTGAAATGGTGCGCTTCGCTGTTGTGCCGCAGGTCCTGTCGAATTTCGCGAGCTACACGCTCCTGCGCTTTGAAGTGAATGTGCGTGGCGCCGCCGTCATGGGCTTCGTCGGTGCCGGCGGTATTGGCCAAGACCTCGTCGAAGCCATTCGCAAATTCTACTACGCCGATGTCTCGGCAATCCTGGTCTTGATCATCGCGACTGTGATGATCATCGATCTCTTGACCGAGCGCTTGCGTCATCGGTTGATCGGCATGGAGCAACGCTAATGTCTGCGACCCGCCATCCCCTTGTTGACGCAGCCCTGAATGATCGCGCAGCGCTCACTGCGCGCTATCCGGAAGTGTTCAATCCGCCGGTTTGGCGCAGGTATCGCGCAGGCATCATCGTCATCGCGATGGCAGCGCTCCTCGGCTACGGGTTCTATGAGCTTCAATTCAATCCGGCCCGGATCTGGACAGGTCTCGGCAAGCTCGGCGAGTTCATCTGGTTCATGGTGCCGCCTACAACCGACACCTGGGCACGGTTCTTCGTCTATCTCCACGCCCTCGCGGAGACGGTGGCCATCGCCTTTTTAGGCGTGCTCTTCGCTGCCATTTTCGCCTTTCCCGTGGGCTTTCTGGCTGCCAAAAATGTCATCCCCAATATTGTCATCCACTTCCTCTCTCGTCGCTTCCTCGACACCATTCGTGGCGTCGACGAGTTGATTTGGGCGCTGATCTGGGTTTCGGTCGTCGGGCTTGGGCCCTTTGCGGGCGTTCTTGCCCTGGTCTGTGCGAATTTCGGCACTTTCGGCAAATTGTTCTCCGAGGCGATCGAGGCCGCTGACCGTAAGGCGATCGAGGGTGTCACCTCCACGGGCGGCGGCTTGGTCGCTGGTGTTCGCTTCGGCCTTTTGCCCCAGGTGCTGCCGGTCATTGGTGGTCAGGTGCTCTATTTCTTTGAGAGCAACACCCGCTCGGCCACCATCATCGGCATTGTCGGCGCCGGCGGCATCGGCTTGTATCTGGCCGAACAGATCCGCGTGTTGGAATATCAGCACGTGTCCGCGCTGATTCTGATGATCCTGGTGACGGTGGCGATGATCGATTATGTCTCAACCCGCCTGCGCTTCGCGCTCATCGGACGCGAGATCGGGGCGCCGCGTTGAACGGGCGGGTGGTCGCAGTCGCCTCAAGCCCGACGCATCGTTTTTCCAAAGACCTTCAGCCGATCATTACGCTTGAGGCAGGGCTTGGCGTTGTTGGCGACGCCCACGCGGGCGCGACCGTGAAACATCGCTCGCGCGTAGCGGTCGACCCGACCCAACCCAATCTGCGCCAAGTTCACCTCATCCACGCCGAACTGTTCACCGAGCTTGCGGCCAAGGGCTTTGCCATCAGCCCGGCCATGCTGGGCGAAAACGTCACGACAACGGGCATCGACCTTCTCGGTCTGTCGCGCGGTACGCGCCTCATCTTCGACAGCGGTGCTGTGGTGGAAGTGACGGGCCTGCGCAATCCCTGCCATCAGATCGAGGACTTCCGCCCGCGACTTCTCGCGGCCGTTCTCGACAAGACCGCCGATGGCAAATTGATCCGCAAATCCGGGATCATGTCCGTGGTGATCACGAGCGGCGACATCAGGGCGGGCGACGGGATCACCGTTGTCCCGCCGGACGGCCCCTTCATCGCGCTCGATCGCGTTTAGCGATCCCATCCCTCAAACGGCAGAAAGGCCGCCCCGTTGGATCGGAACGGCCTTCCTCCTGTCCGCTCGTTCGAGCGCCGCAACGCGCCGGTCTTTGCCCGGCCGCGCCGCAGTTCCGTCGCCGGCGGCGTTCACATCACAATCACCCGAGTGCCAACCCGCACGCGGTCATAGAGATCCATCACGTCTTCATTGCGCATCCGAAAACAGCCCGAAGAGACCGCCTGACCGATAGTGTGCGGCTCGTTCGAGCCGTGGATGCGATAGAGCGACGAGCCGAGATAGAGCGCGCGCGCGCCAAGCGGGTTCTGCGGGCCACCCGCCATGAAGCGCGGGAGATCGGGACGGCGCAGCAGCATTTCCGCCGGCGGGCGCCAATCCGGCCACTCCGACTTGCGGGTGATGCGCTTCTCGCCGCGCCATTCGAAGCCGGGACGGCCAACGCCGATACCGTAGCGACGAGCCTGTCCGCCACCCTCGACGAGATAGAGATATTTCGCGGTCGTATCGATGACGAGCGTGCCCGGCGCATGGCGCGTCGAATAGGACACGGTCTGCGGTAAGAAGCGCGGATCCATGCCGCGCGGCGTCAGCGACGGCTCAAGCTGCGCGGTCGCGGGTGCGCCATTATGGGCGGTTCGCACCGGCGTGGTCCGCGCTCCTGCGGGGTCGACGCCGCCGGAATAGGCCGCACCCTGGTAAGACGCACCGGGGTACATGGGAACGCCCCCTGAGGGTGCAGAGCTCATGACCACCGGCTGCGGGCTAGCGCTCTGGTTCATGGTCTGAACGCGAGCGGCTTGGGGACCGGGCTGTTTGCCGCCGGTCATCAAGAACTCAATGAACCCGCCACCCAGCGCGCTACCGCGCCCGGACGTGCTGCCGGTGGTGGTAGGACCCGGGTCGCGCATCACAGGCGCTGCCTGTTGCGGTTGGTACGCGGGGACGCCTTGATGGATCGGGCGGAAGTCTTGGGCAATGGCCGGGCCGGCAGCGCACAGCGCGGCCAGCGCGACCCAGAGGTTGGGACGCTTCATCGACGGACTCACAAACACACACGTCGGCGGGGCGAACGGCCCCGTCTGATGAGCTTAGACAACACTCAAATTTCCAGCGTTTGGTAAACGACGGCGCGCTGATGAGCACAATTCGTCAACCACGCTCCTGAGTTATTCTTTAGGGTTTATGATTCATTTCAAACGACACCCTATGCTTTACGCTTCCTTACTTCACGTTTTATCAAGGTAAACAGATTCTGAAAGGTATAAATCGAATAACAAACACCGGCAAAATACGAGGTATTAAGGTTGCTGATGCTACGGAATGAAGATCAGTGTCGAACCGTCATTCGGGGCATCCATGCGCGCAAATAGAAAGCCGTTCCGTATCGAGGCGCTCGTCGGTGGCGCGCCCATCGCAGATCGCGCTGCGTCCAATGATTTCGGTCCCAATCACGCGGAGATCATGGCCGAGTTGAAGTCGATCCGCTCGATGATCGCGCCGGCCGAAGAGGTCTCCCGCCAAGTGGTTGAGGCCTATAAGAGCGAGTTGCAGGAAGCGATGAAGCTGAAGCACGAGCTCGACAGCATGTATGCGGCGATCTCGGAAACCAAGCATGAGATTGCAACCCTCCATGTGACCGGTTTCAAGGGACGCGAGATGGTGCGCGTCACACACGAACTCGATGCCATCGTGCTTGGCACGCAAGACGCGACCGAGGGGATCCTGTCGGCGGCCGAAGCCATCGATCAGATCGCCAGCCAGCTCGCGGCCAAGATCAAGAACACCCAGGATCGCGGGGCGATCGAAGACATCCAGTCCAAAATCATCACCGTTTTCGAACACTGCAATTTCCAGGACCTCACCGGTCAGCGCATCACCAAGGTGGTGAACACGCTGAAATTCGTTGAGGACCGGATCAATCGGATGATGGACATCTGGGGCGGCATTGAGAGCTTCAAGGATGTCGAAGTCGATGTGATCGCGGAAAAGGCCGGTGACGCAGCCCTGCTCAACGGGCCGAAGCTGGAAGACGACGCAGGCCACGCGTCGCAAGACGACATCGATGCCCTCTTTGCTTGACGACAAAACGGCGCGCGTCGAACGGATCGAGGCAGCCCCTGAGGCCTCTCAGCGCGCGCCTGAGGCTGGCCTGGTGCACCTCAATGCGCCGTCATTGCAGCCTGATATCGCGCCCGCTGAACGCCTTGCGCGGCCTTCCACTGTCGGTCGTTGGGTCGCGGCAGGCGCTTTCCTCTTGCTAGCCTTGGTTGGGCTTGAACGGACGCGGATCATCGCCGTGCCGCCGGAAACCGACGCCTATGGCGGCGCCATCGTTCTGGCTTTCGGCGGTAGCGATTACCAACGACTTGACATCATCACCGGCCCCTGCACGCGCGCGTCCTTGCCCGCACGCTTCTGCACTGGCCTCGGCACCATTGCGGTCGGCGACCGGACGCGCGCGCACCTCGTCCTCCCCTGGCATGAGGGGCTCGGGCGTTGGATGATCGGGCAGATACGCTAATCGACGCTCTTGCGACCTCAGGCGGGGTTTTCTAAGCGAGGGGCATGAGCACCTTTGCCCCCTGTCCCGAGACCGGCCTTCCGATCTCTCCCCGTATGGCGATCAACCCGGAGTGGATCGACTATAACGGCCACCTCAACATCGCCTATTACGTCAAGCTCTTCGATACCGGCATCGACCTCTTGTTCGAGCGGGTGGGGTTGAGCGAGGCCTATGTCAAAGAACGGCAAAAGGGCTTTTTCTCCGTCGAATTGCATGTGCGGTACTTGCGCGAACTTCACTTGACCGATCCGGTTCAGGTGCGCCTGCAAATGATCGATGTGGATGACAAGCGCATCCACTATTGGATGGAACTGGTGCACGCCGACGATCGCTGGCTTTCGGCGACCATGGAGATCATGTCGATCCACATTGATATGACCACCCGCCGCGTGGCGCCGTTCCCCGATGATGTCAGGGCCACCCTTGAGACCTGGAAACGCGAAACAGCCCATCGCGGCGCCCCGGAAGGGCTCGGCAAGATCATCGGCATCCCCCGGAAAGCCAAGACGCCCTGAGGCAGCCATCCGCGATCTGTTTTTCGGCGCCGACCGCCCTCGACGCGTCGCTTGGTCGACCCGGCCATGTGCCGTTTTGAACGTGTTCGGGTGAGAGATGGCGGCGCGTCAATGCGCCGATCGCCACGCTGTCGAAAGTCAACCAATTTAAGTTCGCGAAATATTTCAAAACATTACAGCAATGTGGCGACACGTGACCACCTATCGCCCCATTTTCGCCCCTCGACCCGGCAGGCTCGTGCGGGTCGGCCCCGCAGATACCCCTGAGGGTCGGCCCAAACCCAGCGTCCGAAACAGAGGGAAGCCATCATGTCGGATTTGTGCAGATTTGGAATCGAGGAAGAGTTCTTCGTCGTCGATGCCGAGACCAATGCCGTGCTGCGACGCATGTCCAGCCACTTCTTTGACGAGGCCAAAGCGCGCCTCGGCGACCGCGTATCCGGGGAGCTACTCCAGTCCCAGGTCGAGTTGACAAGCTCCATCCACACGTCGTCGTCCTTCGCTCGCGAGGAACTGAAAGCCATGCGCGCGACGCTAGGCGAAGTGGCCGCAGGCCATGGCCTCGCCATCCTCGCCTGCGGGACCCACCCGACCGCACTCTGGGCCACCCAGCGTGCCAACGACACCCCGCGCTACGACAGCGTCATGCACGACCTGCAAATGCTCGGGCAACGCAACATCGTCTGCGGTCTCCATGTCCATGTAGAGTTCGATGACATGGACAAGCGCGTGGACGTGATGAGCCGCATTCTGCCCTATGTGCCGCTGCTCATCGCCATTTCGACCTCATCGCCGTTCTGGCAGACGCGCGCCACCGGCCTCATGGGCTATCGCCTTGCGGCCTACGACGAATTGCCGCGCACAGGCCTGCCCGAATTGTTCAAAACCCAGGCCGAGTACGACGATTATGTCTCGATGCTGGTGGATAGCCGCGTGATCGCGGATTCAAGCTATGTGTGGTGGGCCGTGCGCCCCTCGCGCCGTTTCCCGACGCTCGAACTGCGTGCGCCGGACGCCTGCACCAATGTCGATGACACGCTTGCGGTCGCAGCGCTTTATCGCTCGCTGGTCCGTCATCTCGTGCTCAATCCTGGTCTCAATGCGCAGCTCTCGCCAGTATCCCGGGCGCTGATCCAGGAGAACAAATGGCGCGCGCAGCGCTACGGCATCCACGGCAGTTTCGTGGATGAGGACCGGCGCGTTACCGTTCCAATCGGTCAGGTCTTGGAGGAAGTGATCGAACTCGTGATGGAGGATGCCGAGGCCTTGGGCTGCGAGGCAGACCTTGCTCGCTGCCTTGCCATCATCGAGCGCGGTACATCGGCAGACGGTCAGATCGCTGTCTGGCAGTCAGCGCTGAGTTCGGCCGAGACGCCCCATGATGCGCTTCGTGCGGTCAAGACTTGGATCGCCCATCAGACGCTCCAGTGACGAGGCGCAGAGGCGTCTCGCATCACCGGCCTTAAAACAAGGTCCCCTGTCCCTCGCCGCCGGGCTTTTTGGTCGGGCGCGCGGGGGTCGAAGACGCCGGGGCGGATGAGGGTGCGGGCTTCGAGGCGTCATCGCTATTCACGGTCGCATCGACGCGCCCGTCGGCGAATTCAATCGTCACCGATTGCCCAGGTGCCGTTGCCCCGGCACTGCGAAGCGGCGCGCCTGCGGCATCGCGCACCAGCGCAAAGCCGCGCGCCAAAACACCCCGATAGGAGAGCGCTGCCAAGAGGCTACCCGCTCGCGCCAGGCGGTCCGAACGTCGTGTGGCCGCAACGCCAAGCGAGCGGGCCGCTCGTTCAGCGAGTTGGGTCACGCGGTCGCTGTTGGTGGCAAGCCTGATCGCCTGGGCCTTGGCATAGACGCCGAGCGAGCGTGACAGGCGCTGTGTGCGCGCATCAAGATCGATCCTGCGCAGACGGGTTGACTGGGAGAGAGCGCCACCAAGCCTGAGACCCAACGCCGTCATCTTCTGGCTTTCGCCCCGCACTCGCAGCGCCAGCACCGCCGGGCTTGAGCGCCCCGCAGCCTTGGTGAAGCGCGCGCGCTTTGCCAGCACGCTTGCGCCAAGCGCCTTGGGCAGTCGCTCTCCGACGCTGTCGAGCCGCTGGCGGGCGGTGTCGAGCAGGCGTTCCGCATCGGGTAGCGCACGGGCCGCCGAGCGCAGTTCCGTCGCACGCCCGTCGAGCAAGCGGCGTTCGGCCGCACGAAGCCGGCGGGCAAAATCATCGGTCGTGCCGATCAACTCCGCGCGCACCGGCACCGCCATTTCCGCTGCTGCCGTTGGCGTCGGTGCCCGCCGGTCGGCGGCAAAATCGATGAGGGTCGTATCCGTCTCGTGGCCAACCGCTGAGATCAACGGGATCTCGCTTGCCGCAGCCGCCCTCACCACGATCTCTTCGTTGAAGCCCCAGAGATCCTCAAGCGAGCCGCCGCCGCGCGCGACGATGATCACGTCAGGGCGCGGCAAGTCATCATCGATGCCAATGGCATTGAAGCCGTTGATCGCTGCCGCGACCTCTTTGGCGCTTTCTTCGCCCTGCACGCGCACGGGCCAAACCAGCACACGGCGGGGAAATCGATCCGCAAGGCGATGCAGGATGTCGCGAATAACGGCGCCGGTGGGCGAGGTGACGACCCCGATGACCTCAGGCAAATAGGGCAGGGGCCGCTTGCGCTCGGGGTCGAACAGGCCTTCCGCTGTGAGCTTCTTCCGGCGCTCATCGAGAAGCGCCATCAGCGCGCCCACACCTGCCGGCTCAAGGGACTCCACGACGATCTGATACTTCGACGAGCCGGGGAAGGTCGTGACCCGGCCGATGGCGATCACTTCCAGGCCTTCTTGCGGCTTGAAGCGAAGACGGCCGAACACGCCCTTCCAGATCACGGCCTCAATGACCGCGCCTTCATCCTTCAGGCGAAAGTAGACGTGCCCTGAGGGGCTCGGCCCCCGATAGCCGGAAATCTCCCCGCGCAGCCGTACATAGCCGAACGCATCTTCCACCGTCCGCTTGATGGCGGAGGCGAGCTGCGTGACTGACAGCTCAGGCGCGTTCGAGGGGGCGGCGACGTCGTCGGACAAGGGCGGTGATTCCGGAAGCTCAGACCCTTACTAGGCTATCGGCTCAGCCCCGCCAAATGCCGTCATCCCGCTACGGTCAGCTTCACGCGGTCACCGGCAAAGCGGGAGCGCGTCCATTGCACCGGCACGCCGGCGGGATCGACATTGACGCTCTCGATCTCAAGCACCGGCCGTCCCGCCGCGATCTCAAGGCGCGCGACATCCATGGGGTTGGCGATGCCGGCGCCGATGCGGGTCGT
>JBAWYY010000090.1:0-8896 GCA_037143285.1 Alphaproteobacteria bacterium
TCGCTTCGGGTTGGGTGCCATCGCTTCTTTTCGGCATTCCCGGCGACACCATTACTGCCATTGCCATTGGCGTGCTCTACATGAAGGGGCTGAACCCCGGCCCGACGCTGTTCACCGAGAAAGCGTCGAGCATGTATGCGCTCTACATCATCTTCATTCTGGCCAATATTCTTATGATCCCCTTGGGCATCGGGATGATCCGCCTCGCAAGCTATGTGCTTCGGGCAAAACGCTACCAGATCATGCCCGTGATCGTTCTGCTCTGCGCGGTCGGATCCTTCGCCACCGGCAATAACCTGTTCCTGGTCATCACAGTCGCGGCCTTTGGACTGATCGGCTTTGTTATGGAGAAGAACGGCTATCCTGTCGCGGCCCTCGTTCTCGGCATTGTCATGGGCAATATGGTCGAGCAGAACTTCGTCACATCCCTGATCAAGTCGGATGCCTCGATCATTCCCTTCTTCGTGCGCCCGGTCTCGGCTGTCCTGGCCGCGATCACCTTCGCGCTCTTGGCCTGGCCGCTGATCATTTGGCTCCTCAAATGGAACAAGGAGCGCCGCGCCGCTGCCTAAAGCGCAATGGTTGCCAGAACCGGCGCGTGATCTGAGGGGCGCTCCCAGCCGCGCGTTTCCTTGGCCACATGGATATGGCGCATGCTGGGTGCGAGTGCCGGCGACACCCAGACATGGTCGAGCCTGCGGCCCTTGTCGGCGGCTGCCCAATCGGCTGAGCGATAGCTCCACCACGTGTAGAGCTTTTCGGGCTCCGGCTTTAGCGAACGCATCATATCGACCCACTGGCCGGCCTTGCTTACCTCCACGAGCCGCTGACGCTCGATCGGCGTGTGCGACACGACCTTGGTCAGTTGCTTCGACGACCAGACGTCATGTTCAAAGGGCGCGATATTGAGATCGCCCACCAAAACGGCACGATTGGTCTCGCTGTTGCGGAGGCCGTCCCAGGCCTCCATCTCGTCGAGGAAGCCGAGCTTATGCGCAAACTTGTCGTTGATCGCCACATCAGGCTCGTCGCCGCCTGCCGGCACATAGAAATTATGGATGCGCAGCCCGGCCGCCGGCCCATTGGCGAGATTGGCGCCGATGTAGCGGGCATCCTCCTTGCCCCAAAAGGGCCGCCGCTCCACGTCCTTGAGCGCGAAACGCGAGAGGATCGCCACGCCGTGATAGCCCTTCTGGCCGTGAATGGCGCTGTGGTCGAAGCCCATGGCGCGGATATCGGACATGGGAAACTGTCCGTCCTGGCACTTGGTCTCTTGCAAGCACAGGATATCCGGACGATAGCTCTCAACGAACTTCGCGACGTCAGCGATGCGCAGGCGCACCGAATTAATGTTCCAGGTGGCAATCGTGATCGACATGGGGCCCTCGCAGGCTCCTGGCATAAACCCGTAAGCGGACAGACGGAACCGGGCCGCGCAGGTTTTCCAACTCAATCGGCTGCTGTTCCAACTAAGCGCATCGAAACGGCCGACGAGATGAGGCGAACACCTGTTAGGGACTCACCGGGCAAGAATCTAAGCCAAACGCCTTGCCTTTTCCCGGACCCACTGCCATATTGCTGCAGCGCGGTATCGCGGTTCGCGGTGCCCCGCAGCCCTCCTTGGGCGTTTCCTCCCTAGACTTGGGCCGCTTGCTCACGCAAGCGGCCTCTTTCTTTTCTAGAACTGTAAATCGTTGGAATCACGTACGAAATTGACCTATCCTATCGAAAAGATCGTTGCTCGCTTTTGATATGGGTTTGCGGATTCGGGCGCCTCTTTTTTGACGCTGCACAGAAGCGCATCAATTCGACCCGTGAGTCGTGAATTTCCATCGACCCCGGACGGGCCCATCACGTCAGAACTTGTAAATTGGATCACCACAAAATGCTGCAATGCACCAACAGCATGGCTGGTGTCTCATTCCGCAGCTTCGCGCCAATCCTCGGCCGGTTCCAATTGCACCCGGGCCAGCGCATCGGCCAACACCATGAGATCGGCTTGTAGGGCGGCAAAGCCCGGCAAGGGCCTGTAGGTCCGCTCGTCCATGTAGATGGCCCGGTTGATCTCCAGTTGGATCGCATGGGCCCCGCTCTGGGGCGTCCCGTAATGTTCGGTGATGAACCCGCCCGCATAGGGCTTGTTTCTAACGACGTGATAGCCGCGTCGGGAGAGAACGTCGTCGACGAGGTCGCTCACCTCACCGCCACAGCTCGTGCCGTAGCGATCACCGATTACAATGTCCGCCCTTGGGCGCTCGTCACGGGTCGGCGCCATGGACGGCATCGAATGGCAATCCACCAGAAGAACCGCACCAAAACGCTTCTGCGCTGCCGCCACAAGGCGCCGCAAAGTGCGGTGATAGGGCTTGTAGAGACCCTCGATCCGCGACAACGCCTCTTCGATCGGGAGCTTGCGCGCGTAAATCTCCTGCGCTTCACCAACGACCCGGGGAACGGTGCCAAGACCGCCCGCGACCCGCATGGAGCGCGTATTGGCATAGGGCGGTACTCGTCCATCGAACATGCGGGGATCGAGTTCGAACGGCTCGCGGTTCACATCGACCATCGATCGAGGGAAATGTGCCCGAACCAGGGGCATGCCGCGCTCGACAACGCCGAAAAACAAATCGTCGACGAAAGTGTCTTCCGACCGGCGCAAGGTCGGCAGATCGAGTTTAACTTGGCCAACGAAATGCGGCGGATAAACACGGCCCGAATGGGGCGAATTGAACAGCACCGGCGCACGCATGGTCTCAGGCGCGTGCACTTCATGCGCATGGTCAAAATCGCGGACTTCGGCGCCACCCATCGGAGGTCCTCTGACAGCCAGGATCAGTGTTCACTCTAACCTTCAGTTTCCGAATGTGAAGGCCTGAAGGGGATGGCATATGCGCGGGTTTCACGCCATATTTACCTGACGGCCGCTTTATGCGGTGAGGACCTCGTGCGGTAGCAGCGCGGGGATTTGGACATGTGCAAGGGCAGCAACCGCTGATGGGCAAGATCCTTCTCGCCGAAGACGATAATGACATGCGCCGCTTCCTCGTGAAGGCGCTTCAAAACGCCGGCTACGACGTCGCAGCCTTCGATAACGGACTGTCGGCCTATCATCGGCTACGCGAGGAGCCCTTCGAGCTTCTGCTGACCGACATCGTCATGCCCGAAATGGACGGCATCGAGCTCGCGCGCCGCGCGACCGAACTCGACCCCGATATCAAAGTGATGTTCATCACTGGTTTTGCGGCTGTTGCTTTGAACCCGGATTCAAACGCACCGAAAGAGGCAAAAGTGCTCTCCAAGCCGTTCCATCTGCGAGAGCTGGTGAACGAGGTCGAGAAGATGCTGCAGCAGGCGGCGTAAGCGGTTCACCATCATAACGACTGATCATCCGTCAAAGCGACATATCCACCTTGCCACCCCGCGCGATCCAAACTATAGGGATCGCCTCGCATTTCGGCCCTCGGGCTGTAAAGGGCGCGTAGCTCAGCGGGAGAGCACTACGTTGACATCGTAGGGGTCGCTGGTTCGATCCCAGCCGTGCCCACCATTCAAACCCCGGAGATCACTCGCACGAGCGGTGTCCGGGGTTTTTCTTTTAGGCCGTCTCACAGCCCCTGTGGTCGGTCCACCACCCCTGAGGTGAGCCTTTGACCGACCGTCCAATTCCGCCCCCGCTCGCCCGTGCCCTGGCCGCACGCGATTACAACGAGCTCACCGCCGTCCAAATCGCCGTGCTCGGCTGGGACGCCGATGAGCGAGACCTTCTGGTCTCGGCTCGGACGGGTTCGGGAAAGACGGTCGCCTATGGCCTCGGCATTGCCGGCACGATCTTGGGCGAAGCGGAATCACTCGGTGCGGCGGCTGCCCCCGTTGCCCTCATCGTCGCCCCCACACGGGAGCTGGCGCTCCAGGTCGCGCGTGAATTTGACTGGCTTTATGCTCAGGCTGGTGCCCGCATCACGGCCTGCGTCGGCGGCATGGATCCGCGCGCAGAACGGCGACAGTTGGAACAGGGCGCCCATATTGTCGTTGGAACGCCTGGCCGCCTGCGCGATCACATTGAACGCCGGGCCCTCGACCTTTCGAACCTTAAGGCCGTCGTTCTCGACGAGGCCGACGAGATGCTGGACCTCGGCTTTCGTGAGGATCTGGAGTTCATCCTGAACAAGGCGCCGCCAGAGCGGCGCACTTTGCTCTTCTCCGCGACCTTGCCGCGTGGGATCGTCGCTCTCGCCAAGACCTATCAGCGCGATGCCCTGCGGATCGAGAGCTCCGACGGCGAGCGCGGCCATGCCGATATCGAATACCGCGCCATTCGCGTTGCGCCCAATGAAGTGGAACCCGCCGTCGTCAACTTGCTGCGCATGGTCGATGCGCCGAGCGCGCTGGTCTTCTGCAACACTCGTGATGCCGTACGCCATCTCTGCGCCATCCTCACGGAGCGAGGGTTCCAAGCCGTGTATCTCTCCGGCGAATTGGGCCAGGGCGAGCGCAACAAGGCGCTTCAATCGCTGCGCGATGGCCGCTCGCGCATTTGCGTAGCAACCGACGTGGCCGCTCGCGGCATTGACCTGCCCGATCTCGGTCTCGTCATCCATGCGGAACTGCCGAACGATCCTGAAATCCTGCAGCACCGCAGCGGACGGACAGGTCGCGCGGGCCGTAAGGGCATCAGCGCGCTCATCGTGCCGCCCGCCAAGCGTCGCCGCGCGGAGAACCTGCTGGCGGAAGCAGGCGTCGAAGCCAAATGGGGCCGCGCCCCATCGGCCGATGAGATTCGCGCCCAAGACAGGTTGCGCTTCCGTGCCGATCCTATCCTGACCGAGCCGCCGGATGAAGAAGACCGCGCCATGGGTGAAGCGCTACTGGCAGACGTACCGGCCGCCGATATCGCTGCAGCACTGGCACGACTCTATCGCTCGCGTTTGCCGGTCCCTGAAGAAATGGGCACGGCTCCCCTTGAGCGAGAGGGTCCTCAATCCCGTGGCGATCGCACCGAGCGGATGGACCGCGGCGATCGTGCGCCCCGGGAGGACCGCCCGCCCCGGATGCAGCATGCAAGCGGCCCTGTTGTTTGGTTCAGAGCCGATGTCGGCCGCCGCAACAAGGCGGACCCCAAATGGCTACTCCCCATGCTCTGCCGTCGCGGCAAGGTGCAACGCACCGCCATTGGCGCGATCCGCATTCTTGATTCGGTGACGGAATTTGAGATTGCGGCTGAGGAAGCGGAAGGGTTTGCGACAAGCGTGAAGCGTGCCGACGGGGACGATGTTCACATCGAGCGCATTACCGGTGAGGCCGGTGAACGGCCGCCTAAGCGTGATTTCTCCGACAAGCCGCGTGGCAAGCCCACTGGTGAGGGTTTCAAAGGTAAGCCCTTCAAAGGCAAGCCATTCAAAGAGAGATCAGCCGCTTCGCCGCGGGATGAGCGCTCTTCGGGCGACACAAGAGGCTTCGACAAGCCGGCCTTTGAAGACCGGCCCTTCGCAAAGCCTGCAGGCAAACCGTTCAAGGGGAAACCGACGGGATCTTTTCGTGACGAGCGGGCAGAGGATCGCCCGAAGAGCTTCGGCAAGCCTGCCTATGAGGACCGCCCCTTTGGCAAGCCAGCTGGCAAGCCTTTCAAGGGCAAGCCGTCCGGCCCGCCCCGCGAAGACCGTGCCGAAGGAACAACGAAGGATTTCTCGAAACCGCATCGGAAAGGTCCCGGCGGGGCCGACAAGCCGCAGCGCTCAGGCCCGGTAAAGCCTGGCCGTGGTCCTGACGGCCCGAGCACCGGCTTTAAGAAAAAGAAATTCAAAAACCGCGACGCCTGATTCGGCCATGAGCGACCTTCAGCCCATCACGATCCTGGTCGATGCCGATGCCTGCCCGGTGAAGGATGAAGTCTATAAGGTCGCCGCTCGTCATGGACTCGCTACGACCATCGTCGCCAATGCACCGATTGCAGTCCCCCGCGATCCGCTCATCACACGCGTTGTGGTCAGCGCAGGTCTTGATGTCGCCGATGACTGGATTGCCGAACGCGCGAAACGCGGCGTCATCGTCGTCACCGCGGATATCCCACTTGCCGCCCGCTGTGTGAAAGCGGGCGCCGATGTTATTTCGCCGACAGGCAAGCGCTTCGACGAATCGGCCATTGGGATGGCACTCGCAACCCGCAATTTAATGGACGACCTGCGATCGGCAGGCGCAGTCACCTCCGGACCGAAGCCCTTCACACCGCGTGATCGCTCAAGCTTCCTCTCGGCGCTAGATCTGACCATCGTCCGGCTGAAACGCGCGGGCTTTACGGCCTAGTCACTGGACAGGGTCGTCGTCATCAACGAGGCTCGCCCCATGCCCGACGCTTTCCTTGCAGCCGCCGCCGTCTTTGTCTTTGCAGGCTTTGTGAAGGGCGTGATTGGCCTTGGGCTTCCCACCATTTCCATCGGGATGCTGGCACTGGTGATGCCGCCGGTGCAGGCGGCGGCCCTGCTCGTCTTGCCGGCCATCCTCACCAATCTCTGGCAGATGTTCGTGGGGCCGGGCTTGATCCCAATCATCAAGCGGCTCTGGCCCATGCTGACGACGCTCTGCCTTGGCACTTGGGCCGCGAGCGGCATCATGACGGGCCCGCATGTGCGGCTTGCCGGCGCACTCTTAGGCATAGCCTTGATCGCCTATGCCGCCATCGGGCTCTTGGCTTGGAAGCTCAAGGTCGCGCGCGAGCAAGAGATCTGGGCCGGACCGCTGGTTGGCTTTCTCACCGGCATCGTCACCGCAGCGACGGGCGTCTTCGTGATCCCGTCGGTGCCCTATATGCAAGCCATCGGCTTTGAGAAAGACGAGCTCGTTCAAGCGCTTGGGCTGTCGTTCATGGTCTCGACTTTAGCGCTTGCGGTGAACGTGGCGCGCGCCGGCGCCTTGACCCAAGACATGGTCATCCCATCGCTTTTAGCAGCGGTCGCGGCCTTTGCCGGCATGGGGATTGGTCAGTTTGTGCGCGCAAGGCTTGACGCCAATGCCTTCCGTCGCTGGTTCTTCATTGGACTCTTGGTGCTCGGCATCGCACTCATCGCCCGCGCCTTCGGTTAAGCGCGATCTCTATCGGCCACCGGCGTCCTGGCGCGTGAAGAAGCGGACCTCGATGGCTTTCCCATCGGCGGGGGGCGAGGCGAGCCGCGAACGGAACTCGGCGACCTCACCTGGGCCGAGAGAGGGCTTCGGCGCCGTTGCCGTCCAGGTATAGATTTCTTTTGCCGCTGAATCGCGCACAGACAGCCGAAGGCGCGGCAATTCAATGGTCCGAGGCGTGATGTTGACGAGCTTGCCCTCGACCACGAGGACCGTCACGCCATCGGCGGTTTCATTGGACCCACGGACGTTCTGGAACTCGATGCCGCGCAGGTTCACCGGCACGCCAAGACCGGCATAGACATCTGCCGCCTGGGGCATGGTCCGGACCACCTGCTCGCGGCCGGTAAAGAACAACGTCAGAATGATCGCACCGGCAAGCACCACAAGCACCGGCCAAGACAGCTTCATAGACGGGCGCTTCGGCATCATGAGGCGACGCGTCTTAACAGCATCGGGGCGCGCCATGCGGCCGGGTCGCGGACGAGGGCTTGGTTCGCTGTCGCGGCCCGTGGCAACTGTGCGCACGGGCATCGAACCGCCATCGTCTTCGGGAACGGTTGGTGGCGCCTTGGTAACCGGCAAATCGATCTCGCCAGCCGCATCGGTCTTTTCGTCGAGCGGAGGCGTCGGATTCGACGCTTGTTTGCCCTTGGCCTCGTCGTTGAAGGCCGCGCCCCAATCATCGTCGGTGGTATCTGGGACGGGTTCTGCAGGCGCCTTCGGTGCTGAAACGGTGCGCGGCGGCTCGTTGATCGCCTCAGCCATCATCGCTGGCTCAGCCCGCCCCTTGTCGGGCGTCGCGAACCAAACGTTGCGGCAGCTTGCGCAACGCACTTGTCGTCCCGCGCCGAGAACGTTTTCGGCAACACGGAACGACGTCGTGCAGGACGGACAGTCGATCAACATGGCGCGGTAGATGGCCTTTCGCCGCCTCTCGTGTCCGATTACCTTGGTGCAGCTTGGTTAAGTACCCGTTAAGTCGGCGTCCGTGGCATGATCTGAGCCGCCGAATCAGCCGTGGTGCTGAATGACCTATGCGAGGAGGATCGCGCGTGGTGCGGTTCGAAAATGTCGGTCTGCGCTATGGTCCGGGGCCGGAAACCCTCAGCGACCTGACGTTTTCCATTGAACAGAACTCGTTTCAGTTCCTGACCGGCCCCTCAGGCGCGGGCAAGACAACCCTTCTCAAACTTCTGTTTTTGTCATTGAAGCCCACACGCGGGCTCGTGCACATCTTCGGTCAAGACACCGCGCGACTGTCGAAGGATGAACTCTCCGGCCTTAGACGGCGAATCGGTATCGTTTTTCAAGACTTTCGTCTCCTCGATCACCTCACCACTTACGAGAATGTCGCGCTGCCCCTGCGGGTGATGGGCAAGGATGAGCGAACCTATCGCAGCGAAGTGGTTGATCTGCTTGATTGGGTCGGCCTCGGCCACCGCCTCCACGCCTATCCGCCAATCCTGTCAGGCGGCGAAAAGCAGCGTGCCGCCATCGCCCGAGCCGTCATTGTGCGTCCGGAATTGCTGCTCGCCGATGAGCCAACCGGCAATGTCGACCCTAAGCTCGCCAAGCGGCTGCTGAAGCTGTTCGTCGAGCTGAACCGCATTGGCACTACGGTCTTGATCGCGACCCACGACTTCTCACTCCTAGAGCAGGTTGAGGCCCGCTGCCTTGTAATCGGTGATCGTCGCTTGAGTGTGGTCGATCCCGATGAGCCAGACCTTAGGGGAGGCCGCAGGTGGTAAAGCCTGATCACGGTTGGGACGAGACAACA
>JBAWYY010000091.1:0-8884 GCA_037143285.1 Alphaproteobacteria bacterium
CAAGGCCCGCAAGATCAGCCCAGAAATGAGCCGCCAGCAAGAGGGCGCCGCCAATGAGGCACAAAACCCGCTCCGCCCAATTCGCATGGGCGATTGCATAGCCCGTGAACATCACGCAAAGGCCCACAAGTGCCAAGCAACCCGTCACCGTGACCCATAATACACCCATCCAATCAGCAAATGACGCGGGCGCCGCATAAGTGATGGCGCCAGCCGCCGATATGCTCGGCGTCAGCATCAGGATTTGAGCACCCTCAGGGGTGAGGCAGAACATGAAGGGCACGAGGAAGGCCGGAAGCGTATATTTCCACGCCTGCATGGTGGTGCGGAACGGCTCACCGCCGGTGATGGCGGAGGCCGCGAAGGGTGCAAGCGCGGTCGGCGGCGAAACATCCGCAAGCACGGCGTAGTAGAACATGAACATATGCGCGGCCGCAGGCGGAATGCCGACCTTGACCAAGGCCGGCACTAGCATCACCGCGGCAATGATATAGCTCGCGGTGACAGGCACCGAGAGACCAAGGATCCACATGGCAATGGCAGCCATGAGCAGGATCAAGAATACGCTGTTGCCGCCGGCAGAGATAATAATTCCGGAAATCGTCAGCCCGAGGCCGGTGAGATTGACGGCCGACACGATCACGCCCGCGCAGGCGCAGGTGGCGACAATGCCGAGCGTCGAACGCGTGCCGTCGATCAATCCCTCGATGAAGCGCATCGCCCCTTCAGGGGCCGCCTTGCCCTGTTGCTTAGCGATCAACGCTTGAAGCCCCGATACGAGCATCGACACAGCGATCCCCCAAAACACGGCGACCGACACACGCGCATCGAACAATTCGTGAAGCCCCAGGCTTCGCGGCACCTCGCTCATGCCAAAGATCAAAGCACCGACCGCAGCGACGCAGCCGACGACAAAGGCCTCCACCGTTACCAACCGGCTTTCAGGACGCAACATCGACAGCGCGAATGCGACGACGATCGACCAATAGACCGCCATGAAACTCGTGAAGCCCAGGACGAGGAAGATGGCGATCGCGCCGAGCGATAGGAAATGATAGCCGCCGGCCTTGGTCAGCGCCCAAAGGCTCGCTTCCGAGGTGCGTACCGACTTGATCCCCATGCGGCGAGCATCGGCCTCGGTCATCAGCCAGCACGAGACGTAATAAAGAATGGTCGGAATGGTCGCGTAGATCAGCACCTGAAGGTAATCGACCTCAAGGAATTCGGCGATAATGAAGGCCGCAGCGCCAAGGGTCGGCGGCGAAAGCGTCGCGCCAATGCCAGCTGCCGACAACATGCCGCCTGCCACATCAGGCGGATAGCCGGAACGCTTCAAGAGCGGCCAAGCAAGCGACGAGACGGTCACCGTCGTCGCAACACCGGATCCCGACACCGTACCGAGGAGAAAACCCGAGGCGACCACCGCGCGTCCAGGCGCAGATGCCGAAGGCTTCTTCCCGAAAAGCGCAAAGGCCCATTCGATGAAGAACTTTCCAGCACCCCCTCGATCAAGCACTGCCCCATAGATCGTGAAGAGGATGATGAAGGTCGCCGCCACATCAATGGGCGTCGCAAAGATGCCTTCAAGAGTGAGGTAGTTCTGCCCAATGATCCGCGCGAGCGAGAACCCGCGATGCTCGAACGACTCTGGGATCAGCCAGCCAGAGCCCGCATAGGCATAGACGAGGAAAACCAGGGCAATCGCCGGCAAGATCCAGCCGACCGTGCGTCGTGTCGCCTCAAGCACCAGGACAATAAGCACGAGACCGAGCGCTAGTTCGTCGGCCGCCGGGTTCACCGCACGCGTTTTATACTGCTCGATATAGAGCGAGAGATAGACCGCCGTGTAGATCGATATACCCGCAAATAGCCAATCGACCGGTTGAAAACGAGCGAACCATCGATTGGCCACCGCGAGCGGATAGGCGAGAAAAGCGAGCCCCACGGTGAACAAGAGACCCATGGCAAAGCTTGAGCGCTGTACTCGCACCACCGACCACGCGAGATAAGCAAGAACCGCCACCGACACGAGGGCAAAAATGACCTCCTCGATGCTGGGGCGCCGGCTCTTCAGCGAGCCGTCCGGCTCAACCTTGGCAAGGGGATAGAGAACAAAAACGAGGGCGAGGCAGAGCGCCAGAAAGGTCGACCGATAGACCGTCGTGTTGACGGAAAACTGCGTCCAGTAGAGCGAATAGGCGCCAACGAAGAAGCAAACCGCTGCTGTCAGCCAGCCGACAAAGCCACTCGCGCGACGGGCAACACCGCCTTCAGAGTCAGATGAGAGCTTCTCAAGCTCTTCAGCCGTCAGCGTCCGCTCAGGTGTCGTCCGCGTGTCGGTCGATGCCATCCCGCTCCCCATCAATGCTTATTCTAGGCAGGCGATTGGTCCCTCTCCTTCACTGGCCAGGGACCAGAACATTTAGACTGGCTGAACGACAAAAGAAAAGCCGGGACGCAAGGCATCCCGGCTTAATCTCTTTTCTCCGATCAGGCTCAGCCGCCGACACCCTTGGACTTGAAGAAGGCCTCAGCCGCCGGATGGAACGGCACCGCCGTCTTTGCCGCGGCACCTGCAAGGGTCAGACGGCGCGCTTCCGGATGGATAGAATGGACATCGGCGAGATTGGCGAAGACGGTCTCAAGCACGGTCGTAACCAACCGCGCAGGCGCCTTACCCGATACGATCAAGACATTGGCGATGCCAAGGCCCGGGATTGCTGCTGTTTGCCCATTATAAGAATTCGCCGGCAATTCGAACGAGCGATAGAGGCCCTGCCACTGCCGCTCCATGGCCGCGAGTTCCTTGGACGTATCGACAAATTTAAGCGGCGTGCGCCCGCCTTGTGCAAGATCGCGGACGGCCGCAGTTGGCACGCCGCCGATCCAGAAAAAGCCAGCAATCTTGCCGTCGGCAAGCGCGTTGGCTGATTCTGCAACGCCCAGGTTGTCGCGGGTCACATCGCGCTGAGGGTTAAGCCCTGCTGCCGCAAGCGCGCGGTCGGCAATCGACTCCGTCGACGACCCAGCCGAGCCAACCGACACGCGCTTACCCTTGAAGTCGGCGATGGAGTTGACGCCTGCGCCTTGCGACCCAATCACATGGAAATATGAATCATAGAGAAGCGCCAGCACCCGCACATCCTGAACGCCATCGTTCTTATAGGCGGCCTCGCCCTTCATGGCGTCATAGGCGCTGTCGAGTGTCGAAAAGCCGATATCGGCATCACCGCCATTGACGAGTTTCACATTGTCCACCGACCCACCGGTGACCTGCGCGGTCGCCTGGGTGTTGGTCATTTTCTCAGTCAGGATGCGCGCGAGACCCCCGCCATAGGGAAAAAACACGCCGCCAGTCCCGCCGGTCGCGATGGTCAGACGCGTGCGAGATTGGGCAAGCGATGGGGCGGCGAGCGACACACCTGCACCAGCGCCGACGACTAGGGCTGCACGACGCGTAAGACGAGACATCACGATATCCTCCTGTGAAACAAAGCTCTTTTCGGCCTCTCATACGTTCTTAGCGGAGAACCTCAGATTTTCCAGTCCTTCAGCCGTCAAAAGGGAAGCGCGCGAGGATGGTGAAAGGATCTGATCGCGAGACTTGATGGAAAACAACGAGACCATCGACGCGGAAAGGCGCATCGAGCGGGGCATAGGCCTTGGCCAGCGCTGAGCAAATGGTGTCACGGCGATCTTCCTGTAGTCGGCCCGTAAGGGTCATGTGATAGCGGAATTCGTCGAGAACATAGGGGTAGCCGTAGCGATCAAGATAAGAGACTTGGCGCTCGGTGAGCGGCGCCTTGAGGCGTCTGACGCGATCTTGCGGCGTCAGGGGCGCGCGAAACGGTTCGAAGACATTGACCACCGTGCTTGCAAGCGCCTCAAGCTGGTCTGAAGGCTGGCTGGGAATAAGCGCACAGAAAGAGCCCAAGAGCGCGACTTTAAGCGCGGGCACTACAAAAGCTGGTCGGCGATCGGCAAAGACCATCGCCGCTTCAAGAAAAGCCGCCTCGCTTTGTCCCTCGGCCAGCGCGAAGGGAGCTTTCAAAGTCCCGTGGAAGCCGTAACGGCGCGGTTCCTCGGTCAGCTCTCGCCAATCCGGTTCGTTGCAAGGTTCATTTGACGGAAAACCCTGATCGAGCCCCGACGCGGCATCATAGCCTATGATCGAGGAACCAAAGGCCCAGAGTGGATCGTCGGGTGCTGGAGCAGCGTAGAGAGCATAGCGCGCGGTCATGATGCCGGCGGGGATAGCCGGCCTTGGTGACGGGGACAAGTCGAGCCGTCTCTAGACTTTCATGCCACCACGCTAGAAATGTCTTCTGCGCTGAAGTCGGAGGCTCCACTGATGGTTCGTCTGTTCGCCCTTTTTTCCCTGATTGTGGTGGGAAGCCTACCGCTGTCAGCTCAGCCTCGTGAACCTGCAACCTTCACCCGCATCGCCTTTGCCTCCTGCGCAGACCAAAAGGACCCGCAACCCCTTTGGGACGCACTCTTCGCCTACCGCCCTGACCTCTTTCTATTCATCGGCGACAATGTCTATGGATCAGCGCCCCGAGCGGCCCTGACCGCTGAGATGCCTGTTTTGCGAGAGGCATATCGACTGGCCGACGCACAAGCGCCCTATCAGCGGGTGCGCCGCGACCTTCGCACCATGGCAATCTGGGACGATCACGACTTCGGCCTCAACGACGGTGGCGCAGACCACCCGTTTAAGGCGGAAGCTAAGGCCCTATTCCTCGACTTCTGGCGCGTGCCTGAAAACGATCCGCGCCGCTCACGCGAGGGGCTCTATTTCGCCGAAATCTTTGGTCCGCCCGGCCGTCGCATCCAGGTGATTATGCTGGATACCCGCTGGTTCCGCTCTCCCCTTGAACGCGGCGAGCCGCGCCCAGGACCCGGCCCCTATCGGCCAACTCAGGACCGCACCACAACCGTATTGGGGGAGGCCCAATGGGCATGGCTCGCGGATGAGCTGCGCAAGCCCGCTGACCTGAGGATTCTCGTCTCTTCGATCCAGGTCTTGGCGGAGAACCACGCCTTTGAGCGCTGGGGTAACTTCCCGCACGAACGGGAGCGTTTGCTCGCAACCCTTCGTGATTCTGGCGCTGAAAACCTGCTGATTCTCTCCGGCGACAGGCATCTCGCCGGCCTTTATCGCGACAGCACCGCCCTTCCCTATCCCCTGGTTGAGGCGACATCGAGCCCGATCACGCGGCCGTTCCCTGCGGCGGCTGAAGCCGGCCCCAACCATGTCGGCGCCATCTACGGGATGGAGAATTTCGGCACGCTGGATGTGGACTGGTGGGCCCGCGAGATCGCCATCGCGATCCGCAACGTGCCGGGCGAACCGGTGCGCCGCCTCGTGGTGAAGTTCGAAGACCTCAAAAAGCGCTGACCCGAGAGATCGCAGCGCTTTTCGCTTAGTAGCCAAGCATTCGCGGTAGCCAGAGCGCGATGCCGGGCCAATAAACCACGGCCGCCAAAGCGCCGAACATGGCAATAATCATCCAGAAGACCCAGGGAATCGTCGATTCCATGGGCACCTGAGCAATGCGGCAGGACACCATCAGATTAACGGCGAGCGGCGGCGTGAACTGCCCAATCGCAATCTTCATGGTCAAGATCACACCGAACCACGTGAGATCCCAGTGATAAGAATTAGCGATGGGGATCAGCACTGGCAGAAGGATCAGGAAGATCGACACGCCGTCGAGGAACATGCCCACAAAGATGAGGACGATCATCAAGAGGGCAATCGTGCCGAATTCACCGAGGCCCAGTCCGACAATCCAACTTGCAATCGGCTGAACGATCCCAAGTGTCGATGTCGACCATGCAAAGACCGAGGCAAGGGCGACCACGATGAGAATGACGGCCGAGAGTTCGCCCGCCTCGACGAGCATCTCGTAGACGTCTCGCATGGTCAGCGTGCGATAGACGAAAAAGCCGATGAACAGGCCATAGGCCACAGCCATGACGGCTGCTTCGGTGGGCGTGAATGCGCCAATCCGCATGCCGCCGAGGATCACAACCGGCGCCATCAAGCCCCAGAATGCATCCTTGAAGGCCTCCCACACGCCTGGACTATCGACCGTGCCACGAGATTGGCCGCCAAAATTCTTGAACCAGGAAATGATCAGAATCGGCACCATGATGGCGAAGCCGGCAAGAATCCCTGGAAACATGCCGGCAGCGAAGATCGCAGGCACCGACACGCCGGGCACCAATACCGCATAGATGATGAAGGCAATGGACGGGGGAATGAGGATATCGGTTGCCGCTGCAGCCCCCACCGTCGCCGCAATGAAGGACCGCGGATAGCCATCGGCGATCATGGATCGCGTCACCACCTGGCCAACGGCCGCCGAGGTCGCAGGTCCCGAACCCGAAATACCGCCGATCACCATCGCAACCAGGACGGAGACGGTCGCGAGCGCGCCGCGCCCTGCGCCAACAATGGCGGTGGCAAACCGAACGAGCCGCAGCGCCACGCCCGTTCGGTCGAAAACCGACCCCACCAGCACGAACATCGGAATGGCGATCAGGGGATATTTGGCGATGCCGGTATACACATTGGTCGGCACCGAGAGCATGCTTTGGCCGGCCAACACCACCGCGATGATGCCGGCAACGCCAAGGGCGACCGCAATGGGCACGGCCGCCAACAGCATGACGATGAAGGCGAGGAACAGAATTGTCCCGATCATGCCGCTTCTCCGCGCCAAATGCGGATCGCGCGGCCGATTGCGCGAGCGATCACCACAAGCGAAAGCAAGGGCAGCGTGCCGGTATAGATCCACTGTGGCTCGCCAAGCCCCGGCGAGAGCACCTCGAAGCGATATTCGTCCCAGGTCAGTTGCGCGCCATAAATCGCGATGGCACCGAAACAGATGATCGTGAGGCCCATGGCGATGAGTTCCATGGTCTTACGGGTCGGCGCTGAGCGCTCATCGACAAAGTAGCCAATTCGAATGTGCCGACCCCCGGCGAGCGCAAGTGACGTGCCGAGGATTGCAACCACCACCATTAAAACAACCGAATATTCCTCGGTGAAGGCGAGCGACACGTCGGTCAGATAGCGGGCGACCACATTGGCGAAAGTGATCAGCGCGATGCCCGCCATACCCGCGGCGATGGCCACTTCTTCCAGCTTCAGCGGCACCCTCGTTTTTGGCACCGGGCCGGTTGCGGTTGGATCATAATCGGCTCCCAAGGGATGCTCCTCACAGAAATGCCGTGACCGTCACCCGGCGCTGAGCCGGGTGATCTGATGTCGAGGAAAGCGGTGCGCCACAGGAGCCCTGGACGAGGATATGCGGCGCTCGGTGTCAGGAGCGGGCGGCGACGACAGCTTCTGCGGCCTTCACCAGATCGGCGCCAATCTGGGACGCCCATTTGTCGAAGACCGGACGAGTTGCTTGTGCGAAGGCACGCTTCTGAGCAGCGTCCAAGGTCACCACAGCCACGCCGCGCTTGGCGAGTTCCTCGAGCGAGGATTTATCCGCATCGAGAATCCCGAGGCCTTTGCGGGTGAGGCCGATCTGTGCTTTCGCCGCTTCCTTGGCGCTCTCGCGGACGATCTCTTGGTCTGCGCGGGAGAACGTATCCCAGACGCTCTTCGCCACATGGAAAAGCCCGGCATCGGCGCAATAGTTCCAGATCGTCAGATGTTTCTGGGCAAGCGTATCCATCTTGAGGCCAAGGAACAGGTTGACCGGGTTCTCCTGGCCATCCACCGCGCCCGTCGACAACGCCGGCTGCAGATCAGCGAATGACATCTGCACGGGATTGGCGCCGAGTTGATTATAAATGTCGGAGAAGATCGCACCGGCCGCAAAGCGGATCTTCAGGCCGCGCAGGTCGGCGGGCGTCGCAATCGGTCGCTTGGAGTTTGAAATCTCGCGGAAGCCGTTCTCGCCCCAGGCAAGCGGCACCACATCGCGGCTTTCCATAACTTTGAACAGGCGCTGCCACACATCGCCTGAAATGATCGCATCGAAGGCCTTGTGGTCGGGCATGAGGAACGGCAGCGAGAACAGGCTCATCTCGCGCACTTGCGGCGAGATATTAATCGTCGAAGACACCACCCTGTCGATGATGCCCTGCCGCATCGCGACGAGCTCTCGGGTCTGGTCTCCGCCCACAAGCTGTGACCCCGGATAGACCTTCATGGTGATGCGGCCATTGGTGCGCGCGGTCACCATATCCGCCCATTGGAAGGCGCCCTCAGACAAGGCAATCGGGCGATTGCCGACCACCGAGACTTTGTACTCCGATTTGAGCGTTTGAGCCTTCGAAACCCAGGGTGTTGCAACCGTTGCGGCCAAGGCGCCGAGCGCGATGCGTCGATCGATGATGCGCGTCACGAGCGCCTCCTTCTTCCCATGTGAACTTTTATTGATCGGGCGTCTGATGGCCCTTATGTCGAAGCGCTATCATGCGTCGGTCGCGAGCGAACGCAAGTCCCGTCGGTTTGCGGACTAAATTCGACAGGGCGGCTGAACTTTGCGGGTCACTCAAGCGGCTCATGCGAGATCGAGATGACGAAACCTCCCCCCCAACCGCGCACCGGCGAACCCTCAGTCCATCAATCCGCAACATTGCGGGGCACCACGCTTGGCCGTTTCACTGAGGTGAAGGAACGGGTCGCGCTGATGGATGTGACGCTTGGCGACTATTCCTATATCGAGCGCGGCAGCGAGGCGATCTACGCGACCATCGGCAAGTTCTGCGCCATCGCGGCCAATGTGCGCATTAACGCGCTGATGCATCCGATGGACCGCATCTCCCAGCATAAGGTGACCTATCGGCCGAACGAGTATTTCACCCATGCGGCACTTGATTCAGACTTTCGCGCCTGGCGCATCAGCAAGGCCGT
>JBAWYY010000092.1:0-8787 GCA_037143285.1 Alphaproteobacteria bacterium
CCAATCCGGCAGCGGAACGACCGTCTGCTCGGGCGGCAGGGGCGGCGCGATCTTCGGATTAATCAGTGCCGATCCGATGATGTAGACAAGATAGAGGAAGGCCAAGAAAAAGCCGGGGAACATTGCCGCGGCATAGAGCTTCACGATCGATTGGCCGGCCACCGCCGCATAAACGATAATCATCACCGATGGCGGGATCAGGATGCCAAGTGTGCCGCCCGCAGTAATCACGCCAGCAGCAAGCCGGACATCGTAACCTGCACGCAGCATCGGGTTGAAGGCGATCACGCCCATGAGCACGACGACAGCGCCAACCAGACCAGAGGCAATACCCCAGAAGGTGCAGACGATGAGGGTAGCGACTGCAAGGGATGCCGGCACATTCCGGAACGCCAACTGGATCGAATAGAACATTTTATCGACCAGAGCGCCGCGCTCCATCACATAGCCCATCAGCACGAAAAGCGGGATGGAGATGAGCACGTCATTGGTCATCGACCCGTAGGTTCGCTGCACCATGAGGTCGAAAATCAGGTTATCGGACCAAGCTTGGCCTGATTTGAAATAGGCGATGAAGCCAAAAATGATGCCGAGACCCATGAGGGTAAACGCGGTGGGGAACCCCAGCATGATCGCGAAAACAATGAGCCCCAGCATGAGGAGGCCAAGTGCTGGATCACTCATTGAGATTTATCTCCACCAAGGCCGCGCTGGCGGGCCGCACCATCAATATCCTGCGCATTCGCAATGGCGAGGTTGCGCGTATCGTCGTCAACATGCTGGCTTTGGGACAGCTGCTGCTCGACAACGTCGATTTCGTTCACGTCCTTCAAGCGTGCGGGCCATTCGCCTGTTTTGAGGCACAGCACGCAACGAATGACCTCCGCCACGCCCTGCAACATCACGAGTGCACCGGCGATGGGAATGATCGTCTTGAAAGGGTAAATCGGCGGGCCGTCCGCCGTCACGCTTGAGTGCTCGCCAATGCGCCAAGCATCAGCGGCATAATAGTATCCGGCGTAAATCAGCGCCGCGATGCCGGGAAAGAAAAACAAGACATAAAGGATAAGGTCGATGGTCGCCTGCGTGCGAGGCCTCATCGAAGAATAAAGAAAATCGCCGCGTACATGGGCGTTCTGTGCAAGCGCATAGGCGCCACAGAGCATGAACGTCGTTCCGTAGAGCATATTGCTCGCGTCAAAAATCCAGGCCGTCGGTGCGTTCAGGATGTAACGCTTAAACACCTCACCACAGACGAGAACCATCAGCACAACAATCAACCAGGCGGCGGCCTTGCCGAAGAAGGTGCTTATCCCGTCAATCGCATGTAAAAATTGTTGAATTGTCATTTGAACCCGCAGGTCAAGGGCTGGTGCGAAGACCGAGTAAGACAACACCGCCGCTCAGTTGCCTAAGCGACGGTGCCGTGATGTGGGATCAGATCAAGTGCGCTTGTGCACGCCGTTCGGGCCGAAATAGTGGTCATAGGCCATGCGGCGGTTGACCACGGTATCCTGCTCCCACTGCGTGACGCGACGCGCAAAGGCGAGCTGCGAGTCAAGGATTTCCTTGAACAGCGGATTCTCGGCGGCCTTCTTGGCGACGACTTCGTCATAGACCTGCATCTGCCGACGCAGGATGGCGTCCGGCGTCTTGTAGAAGCGCACGCGATCCTTGGTCTGAAGCTCGATATAGTCCTGCGAATAGCGATCGATCGCCTTCCAGGACATGTCGGATGACGCAGCTTCCGCCGCGTTCTCGATGATGGCCTTAATCTTCTCAGGCAGCGCGTCGTACTTCGTCTTATTGAACGAAATTTCGAACTGCTCGGCGTTCTGGTGGAAGCTCTGCAACATGCAGATCTTCGAGACGTCGGCAAAGCCCAGCACGCGGTCCGACGAGGCGTTGTTGAACTCAGCGGCATCGAGGAGGCCGCGGTCCATGGCTGAGACGATTTCGCCGCCGGGCAGTGCGTTCACCGCAACACCCATGGCCGTGAACACGTCGATGGAGATGCCGACGGTGCGGTACTTCAGGCCGCGGAGGTCCTCAAGGCGCGTAATCGGCTTCTTAAACCAGCCGAGCGGCTGTGTCGGCATCGGGCCATAGGGGAACGAGACGACGTTCGCGCCGATGGATGCATAGAGCTTGGCGAGGAGTTGCTTGCCGCCGCCGTATTTATGCCAGGACAGCAGCATATTGGCGTCCATCGCATAGCCAGGGCCCGAACCCCAAAGCGCGAGAGCGGTCTGCTTGCCGTAGTGATAGACCAGCACGCCGTGACCGCCGTCGAGCGTGCCGCGCGAGATCGCGTCGAGGAGGCCGAAGGCCGGAACGACAGCGCCGGCAGGCAGCACTTCAATGCGCAGGTCGCCGCCGGTCATGTCATTGACCTTCTTGGCGTAATCGACGGCATATTCGTGGAAGATGTCGCGCGACGGCCAGGTGCTCTGCCACCGCATGGTGATCGGGCCTTGGGCCTTGGCAACTGTTGGTGCGGCGGTTACGGCTGCCGCGGCAGCGATGGCTGATCCACGCAGGAATCGGCGACGTGATGGGCTTTGTTCTTCTGTGGTCATAGGCCTTGGCTCCCTAGACAATTCGACCTCTCGAACGGGTCATGATCCGACTATACGTCATTTCACGAGGCAGTTTGCAAGTGTGACCATCGTCGCAGCCGTGCACAGCCGATCTGCTTTCTCCGCTCTTCATCCGAGGCTCTGGCGCTGATGACGCATGGCATGCAACTTTGAGCCAATCAATGCGGGCCGAACGCGCAATATCCACGAGGGGAAGAACGCCGATGATCATCTCAACCACCACGTTGGAAGTGAGCCGCACAAACCTTCGATCAAGCCGCTTTGTTCATTCCTCCATTGACGGTGATGCCGAAGCAGCGCTAGGGCGCGCCGTCCTTGCCATCGATCATTTCGCGTTGACGGCCAATAACATCACATATGCTGCCTATGGCGAGGAGATGTCCTATTGGTCCTTCTTTCCAGCCGAAGAAGGTTTCGGCCGCATACCGGTTTGGGGCTTTGCCGAGGTGGTAGCCTCGCCTCACCCCGATCTTCCCGTGGGCGAGCGGGTCTTTGGCTACTTTCCCATGGCCTCCCATCTCGTGGTTGAGCCAGTTAAAATTTCCCCTGCCCGCTTCATTGACGGCGCGGCCCATCGGCGCGGACTTCCCTCCGCCTATAACGCCTATCAACGGGTTACTTCGGATGCTGCTTATTCCCGCCTCCGTGAACCCGCCCAGATGATTTTGCGGCCGCTCGTCATCACGTCATTTCTCATTTCGGATTTTCTTGAGGACAACAGCCTCTTCGGCGCTCAGCAAGTGCTGGTGTCGAGCGCCTCTTCCAAAACGTCACTCGGGCTCGGTTTCTGCCTCAAGAAGATGGGCCTAAGCGGTGTTGCTACGACAGGCCTAACGTCTGCATCAAACCGCGTCTTCGTTGAAGGCGTTGGCGTCTTTGACCAGGTGGTCGGCTACGACCAGATCGACAGTCTCGATCCCAAGGTTACCACCGTTTATGTCGACATGGCCGGAAGCGTCGATCTTTTGACCCGGGTACACGGCCATTTTGCGGACAAACTTGTCTATTCCTGTCGCGTTGGCGCCACCCATTGGGAGGGTAAAGCCGGACGGCTAGACCTTCCCGGTGCCCGTCCGAAATTTTTCTTCGCACCCGCGCAGATCGAGAAGCGCTTGGCCGATTGGGGCCCCGGCGGATTGGAGCAGCGGTTTGGCGGTGTTTGGAGCGCCATGGTTGAGGCGGCCGACCATTGGCTTCGCGTCACCAATCGTTCCGGCGAAGACGCCGTCGAATCGGCCTATCGCGAGACGCTCGAGGGACGCGTGGCGCCTTCTGAAGGGCTCGTCTTGTCACTCACGAGGTGACAATCAAGGCCTGCGGGAAAAGCGCCCTATCGGTCCAACTCAGTCGTTCTCAATGATCGACGGGGCCGCACCATCCCGGCAGATAAGCGGCGTCCTTACCCTTGGCCAAGATCATAGCCTTGGATAGGGCTTTCTCGAAATCGTCGCGGACAAGTTTCACTTTGATCCGAGGGCGAAAGAAATCGGCCCAAAGGAATTCCGAGAACGGTGTCGTATCCTTGGCAAAACCACCTTGACGGCGCAGTTCGCCTGCAAGCGAGCGATAGGGGTCATCGCCAAGTTTGGCGACGTGCTTTGGAATATCATCAAAACCACAGCGTTGACCGGCCGCATTGTAGGGATAGACCCAGCCGCGATGGTCGCAGACCGTCCAAAACGTATTTTTGTCGAGCTTTGAGAGATCAGACACGACGGTCACCAACACGCTCTCCACCCCCTCTTCGTGAAGCGCACGGGAGAGATGGTGGTGGTCGATAATGTAGTATCGCTCTTTAGGCCCCTTGATCACGGGGATCATGTGAGAACCGAGAAACTCGGCTGCATGCTCGCCATGCTTATCGCGCCATTCACGCCGCTTGGCGGCGACCTCACGCAAGCCCACCGTCATTTGCGTCGGGCGCAGATCGCTGATGGCTACGGGATGAAGGATCGGTTCTCTTGAGTGCATCGGCCAAGCTCGCTGTCATATTGTACAGTGAAGAGACGTCCAATAGCCGGCTTTTTCATGGCATATCGCGTGTCGGCTCTCGATTAAGCTGCATAAAGCTCAACATACCCAAAAGGCGATAATGATTTTGGCGGTTTAGCGCGCATCGCGAGCGAGCGCCTTGTCAGCCACGGGCCCATAGGCCTTCCCGTAGTGCTTCTCGATCTGGCGCTGGATGATCTCCCAGATCGTGGTCAAGACGAGATAGATGATGGCGACGACGATGAAGATCTCGAGAACCTCAAAGCGCTGCTGCATGAGGATCTGGCCGCGCCGCAAGAGTTCCTCCATCGAGATAACCGAAGTGATCGACGTGGTCTTGAGGAGCCCGTTCACGGAATTGCCGAGCGGCGGAATAATCACTCGCAAGGCCTGAGGCATAATCACGAGAATGAAAGTCTGCGCGCGCGTCAGGCCTACAGCCTTTGCGGCATCGCGTTGACCGGCCCCAACCGAGAGGAGCCCGCCACGAAGAATTTCCGATAAATAGGCTGCCTCATTGAGGACAAGCCCAAGGATCGCGGATTCAAAGACCGAGAGCCGGACAAGACCAAGCTGCGGGAGCCCGGTGTAGATGATGATGAGCTGGACGAGGAGCGGCGTGCCGCGAAAAATCCAGACATAGAAGCGGGCAAAGCCGGTAACTGCTCGCCATTTCGACATGCGCATCAAAGTGAGACAGAGCGCGAGGATCAACCCAAGGAAGAGGGTGATCACGGTCAGGAAAATGGTGACCAACACCCCTTCCAGGAGATAGCCATTTGTAAAATAGCTCCAAAAGCCATCCCAGTTCCAAACCTTCACGACGGACTTCCTACGATCGATGAAACAAAATGCGCGGACAGTCGTGGGACCGCCCGCGCATGGGAATTCAAAGGCCTTGCGGGACTTTAGGCCGGGCCTGGCCCATCGATCTTGAAGGTGTCGCCCTCGATTTTGAGCACGCCATATTGGTCGAACAGCTTGTCGTAGGAGCCGTCCTTCTTCAGATCAGTCAGCGCGCCGACGACTGCCTCGGCCAATTGCTTGTTGGCGAAGGCAAAGGTCGCGGTCTGCGGAAACAGGCCGGCGATCGCACGGGTAAAATCACCCCTGCCCTGCCAGAACATGGCGGTCGCATCGATAGAGGTTGCGGCTTGCACCTGACCGGCGCGCAGAGCCTGGAACGATTCGGCGAAATTGTTGAACGTCCGGATCTCGATACCGCGCAGACCTGCGGCCTTCAGCATGGTGTCGACTTCGCGCGTACGCCGCTCTTCGATGCCGCCGAGCTCAACGGAAACAGCACGCCCGGCGAGATCTTCCCATTTCTGGATGCCCAGCGGATTGCCACGCGCGACGAGGAAGCTGATCGCTGCCCGCTCATAGGGCACCATATACATGAGCTTGGACCGCTCTTCGGTCCAGAAAATGCCGGTGTTGATCATGTCCCAACGTTTGGCGGCAAGGCCCGGGACCATGGCGGCGAATTCGATACGGACATATTCGGGGGTCAGGCCGAGCTTCTTGGCAACCTCGTTCCCAAGATCGACGCGCATGCCCTGAAGCTGTCCGCGATCATTGACGAACTGAAGCGGCGGCAAAGTCGGGTTGATCGACATCACCAAGGTATTTGCTTTGATAATGGCTGGCGGCGACAATTTGGCCTGCGCGCGCGCCTTTTGGCTTGTACCGGCAATAAGGGCGGCGGCACCTGCGCCAAGCGCAAGATGGCGGCGGGTAAGACCAAAGGCTTGACGGTTGGTCGTGTCGGACATCGAATAACTCCTAGCGCTGCGATTTCGACGGGATATCAAAGGGTAGCGCTCGCAAGTTTCATTCCATGGCAGGACATCCGTGCTGTCCATCCGGGAAAGTGCGCTGACAGTTCTAGGACAGGCAAGATCATGGTCGAAGGCGTCATGACGGTAACCGGCTCACGCTCACCAAAGGAGCTCGGTGCAACGCTCATGCATGAGCATGTCATCTGCGATTTGACGAAGCCCGAATGGCGCAGTGATCCACCGCCAAGACTCGATATCGACCTCGATAATCGATTTGAGCTTGACTATCGACCAATGGTCCCTGGCCATCATCGCTTGAGCGACGAGACGGTTGCCGCCGACGACCTCAATGCATTTCGCGCGGCCGGCGGCTCAGCGATTGTCGATCTGACCACCGGCGGCATCGATCCTGACCCAGAAGCGCTCAAACGGCTATCCGAGGCAGCCGGCGTCGCAGTTATCCTTGGGGCCGGGTTCTATACCGAGGGCTATCAAAGCGCTGAAGTCCTCGCCCTTCATGTGGAGGAGATTGCCGAAATCATCATCACTCAGCTCACCAAGGGGGCATGGGGCACGACCGTGCGCTGTGGGCTCATTGGCGAGATCGGGGTGTCCTGGCCTATGACACCGTTCGAACGGCGCTCACTTCAGGCAGCAGCCCACGCTCAACGGAAAACGGGTGCAACGATCAACATCCATCCCGGGCGCCACCCGCTCGCCTGCACTGAGATTTGCGATGTGTTGGAAGCCGCCGGCGCGGACCTTTCCCGTGTGGTCATGAGCCATATGGACCGCACTCATCCCGAAGATGTGGATGCCGTCGTGGCGCTCGCTCGTCGCTGTGTGGTCGAATATGATTTCTTCGGGATCGAAACATCCAACTATTGGATGGGCGTCGTCGATCTGCCTAATGATTGGATGAGGCTCAGAGCCCTTCGCCGTCTTTTTGATGCGGGGCTCGGGGATCGTGTTGCGATCTCCCACGACATCTGCACCCGCACTCGGCTCCTCAACCACGGCGGCCACGGCTATCGGCATATCCTCGCCAATGTCGTGCCGCTGATGCGTGATCGCGGCTGGGATCAGGCGGAGATCGATCAGCTCCTGATCGACACGCCACGCCGCCTGCTCACCATGCCGATCAGCCAGCCTTGAGGGTCGAAATCGGCTCCAACAGACCCATGGTCGCCAGCACTTGACGGAGCGCCGGACGATCTTTGTCAGGGAGCGGCAACCGGGGCGGGCGCGGCGGCCCCATGGAAAAGCCCATCATCTCAAAAGCGGCCTTCGTCCCGGACACATATTTGGGGCCACCGACCCAGGGCAGGATTGGCATCAGCTGCTTATAAATGGCCAAGGCCTTGTCCATGTCCTTGTTGTCGGCAGCGGCTTCGAACATGGCCGCGGACAACTTGGGCGCAACGTTTGAGCAAACAGCAACCCACCCCTCCGCTCCCAGCCAGAACGACTCGTAACCGAGGACGCCCGCAAAAACCGTCATGCGGTCGCCGCAGAGCCGGATGATGTCGCGGACACGCGTCACTTCCAGCGTCGACTCCTTGATGTAGCAACAGTTCGGAATCTGGGCGAGGCGAGCCACTGTCTCCGGCACGAGATCGACGTTGGCGGTTGCCGGGTTGTTGTAGACCATGATCGGGATCGAAATCGCATCCGCGACGGTCTTGTAGTGGTGATAGAGCTCATCCTCGGTCGGCACCGAGTAATAGGGCGGGATGATCATCACCCCGTCCGCGCCAAGCGCCTCGGCCTCCCGCGAATAGGCTACAACGTCAGGCGTCCATTCGGACCCCGTTCCAATGAGCACCGGCACGCGGCCCGCCGCCGCTTTCACCGTGGTTTCAACGACCGCAGTCCGCTCCTCACGCGTGAGCGACAGGAATTCCCCCGTTGAGCCCAGCGGGATCAATCCATGGATACCCTCGGCGATTTGAAAATCGACGAGCCGCTGCAGCGCCTTGAGATCAACGGCACGACCATCCGCCGTGAAGGGTGTCACCAAGACGGTGTAGGTACCACGGAACCGTTTCATGCAATCTCCTTGGATGCATTGCCACCTCTCGCCTGCGGGCTCTTCACCGCAAGGCCGTGGTCGCGCATGGTTACCATAGGCATGCATGAGGCAATCGCAATGGAGACGAGACCGATCGGGGACGCTGTCACCGCAACGCTGCATTTCACTTTTGACGGCGTGCCTTTGACTGCTCGACCGGGCGACACCATTGGGGCGGCGCTTACGGCGGCTGGTGAAAAAGTCTTGCGACGGACGCGGTTGGACAAACCGCGCGGCCTTCACTGCGGCATGGGGGCCTGCTTCGATTGCCTCGTGACCATTGATGGTGCGCTGGGGTTCCGCGCCTGTCTTGCCAAAGTCACTGATGGCATGAGGGTCGAAA
>JBAWYY010000093.1:0-8786 GCA_037143285.1 Alphaproteobacteria bacterium
CGCCGCATAAAGACCTGCGCCGCGCGCGCTCAGCCATGCTGTCGCTGCAACCAACGACAACGGGGAGTGCCACTGCCATCGGCCTGATCTATCCTGAACTCAAGGGCAAGCTCGACGGCCATGCCGTACGCGCACCCGTCCTCAATGCGTCCTTGACTGATTGCGTCTTCGAAATGGCGCGGACGGTAACCGCATCTGAGGTCAATGACCTGTTCGAGGTAGCTGAAGCCGGCCCGCTGAAGGGCATTCTCGGCTTTGAGGCTAAGCCTCTGGTCTCCATCGACTATCAGGGCGATACGCGCTCGGCCATTGTCGACGGCCTTTCGACGCGGGTGACCAATGGCACCATGCTCAAGGTCTATGCGTGGTACGACAATGAGATGGGCTATGCCTGTCGCATGATCGATCTCGCCTGCCACCTCAACGCCCGAGGCCTCTGACATGAGCGCGCCCGCCACCAGCACCTCGCCGGGCGCTGGGCTGCGCAACTACGCCATCGTCACGGCCGCCTATTGGGGCTTCACGCTCAGCGACGGCGCCTTGCGAATGCTGGTGCTCTTCACCTTTTTCAAGCTCGGCTATTCCCCGTTCACCCTTGCCTTCCTGTTCCTGCTCTATGAGGCCGCCGGCATCCTCGCCAATATGATCGGCGGCTGGCTCGCGACCCGATACGGCATCAAGCGCATGCTGATGGCCGGGCTTTCGACCCAGATCACCGGGTTCCTCATCCTCTCCGCTATGCAGCCGGGCTGGGACACGGCCTTTCTCGTCGCTTGGGTGGTGCTGGCCCAAGGCATTTGCGGCGTTGCCAAGGACCTGACGAAGACCGCGTCGAAATCCGCGATCAAGCTCACCGAAGCTGAGGCCAAGGGCGACGGCCAAGGGCGTCTGTTCAAATGGGTCGCGTGGTTCACCGGCTCGAAAAACGCCATGAAGGGCATCGGTTTCTTTCTTGGCGGCGTGCTATTGGAAGCCCTCGGCTTCGGCCCCTCGCTCTGGCTGATGGCCGGCGTGCTCGCCTTTGTGCTCGCAGGCGTCGTCCTCTCGTTGCCGGCCTTGAAGGGCAAGGCCAAGGCGAGCAAATCCGCACGCGAACTCTTTGGCAAAAGCCGAGGCGTCAATCTTCTCGCCCTCGCGCGGATCGGCCTTTTCGGTGCGCGCGATGTCTGGTTTGTCGTGGGCGTGCCCGTGTTCCTCTATGCGGCCGGCTGGACCTTTCCCATGGTCGGCGCTTTTCTCGCGTTCTGGACCATCGGCTATGGCGTGGTTCAGGCCTCAGCCCCCGCAGTGATCAAGCGAAGCGCTGACGGCCTTTCAAGCGAAGTACCCGCGGCCCGTTGGTGGTCCTTTGCGGTAATGCTCGTGCCCTTGCTGCTGATCGGCCTCATCTCAATCGGCCTCCCGCGCCCGGACCTTATCCTCGTGCTCGGCCTATGCCTCTTCGGCTTCGCCTTTGCCGTGAACTCGTCGGTCCATTCTTATCTGATCCTCGCCTATGCGGGCTCGGAGAAGGCAGCCGAAGACGTTGGCTTCTACTACGCCGCCAATGCAGCTGGGCGCTTTCTCGGCACGCTTCTCTCAGGCCTGCTCTATCAATGGGGCGGCATTAATGCCTGCCTCCTCGGATCAGCGCTGATGCTGGCCACCTGTTGGCTCGCGACCCAGGCCTTGCCCAAGACGCGCACCTCGGACTGAAGAGCCGCAGCTGGATCTCGATAACGGGACAGGAAAGAGTGGTGGGCCCTGCAGGACTCGAACCTGCAACCAAGCGGTTATGAGCCGCCGGCTCTAACCATTGAGCTAAGGGCCCACCGGCCGGTGAGTGATTATCCCACACGGATGCCGCGAAACAGCCGATTGACGACGATTGGCAGGCATAGGCGCGTGATGACATTCTGGCTGGCCCGCGTCAACGCTGCGGTGACTGCGGGCTGAAAAGCCTGCGACACACCATTCCCGTAACAGGCGGACGCCCAGCCTTTCGGTCGTCAAACCACCGCGATTCCGCCATGAGGCGGGCATGGTCCGATGATCGCTTGGAAGACGGCTCACCTGCCCCACGCCCTCCCGTCCTCGCTTTCGGATATGTCCATGACCCCGCGCTCCCTTGCTCGACAGAGCCTCATCGCCCTTAGCATTGTCCTTGCCCCCATTGCTCAGGCCTCGGCCGAAACGATCGACACCCGCCGTCTGATCAGCGTTGAAGGCCAAGGGCAGATCTCGGCGAGCGCCAATGAGGCCTCCATCACCGGCGGCAGCCGAACCGAGGGGCGCACGGCTCAAGCCGCCTTGGAGGCGAATGCCCGCGTGATGCGCGCGGTGCAGACCGCATTAAAAGAGGCCGGCATCGCCGAGCGCGACATCCGCACCATCTCACTCACCGTCCAGCCCGTGATGGATCATTCGGTGCCGGGCCGCCCGCGGGTTACCGGCTACGCGGCAAACCATCAGTTGCAGGTGGTGGTTCGCGATCTCGCCAAAACCGGCGACGTGATCGACCGCATGATCACGGCAGGCGCTAACACCATGGGCGGGCTCCAACTCATGGTATCCGATGCCTCGAAGAAGATGGACGATGCGCGCGTGGCAGCGGTTGTCGATGCGCGCCGCAAAGCTGAACTGATGGTGGCTGCCGCCGGGGCAAAGCTCGGTCGGGTCGTGACCATCCAAGACAATGATCGCGGCGCGCCGCAGCCACTGATGCGGGCGCGCGCCTTGGCAGCAGCGGCTCCCGTAGCCGAAACCCAGATCGCAGCGGGCGAGCAGACCTTCTCGGTCAGCATTTCGGCCACGTGGGAGATCATTGACTAAAGGAACGCCCTACTCCGCCGCTTCCCGGAACTGCAACGCGACGAAATGCGCATAGCGCCCATTGCGAGCCATGAGCTCCGCATGGGTGCCGCTCTCAACGATGCGGCCGGCTTCCAGCACATGGATCATATCGGCCCGCATGACAGTTGAGAGCCGATGAGCGATGACGATGGCCGTTCGATCTGCCATCAGTCGATCAAGCGCGCTCTGCACGGCAAATTCGCTCTCGGAATCAAGCGCCGAGGTCGCCTCATCCAAGAGCATGATGGAGGCGTTTTTGATGATGGCCCGCGCGATCGCCACGCGTTGACGCTGGCCGCCGGAAAGCCCCTGGCCATGCTCGCCGATTTCGGTGGCATAGCCCTCGGGCAAGCCCATGATGAAGTCATGGGCGTGGGCGGCCTTGGCGGCGCCAATCACATCCGCCTCGGTGGCGCCGATGCGGCCAACCGCAATGTTCTCGTACACAGTGCCCTGGAACAGAAACACGTCCTGCCCGACGAAGGCCGTGGCGTTGCGCAGGGATGCGAAGGTCACATCGCGCACATCCTGATCATCAATCAGGACCCGCCCGCTGCCCACATCGAAGAAGCGCTGAACGAGCGAGATAACCGTGGATTTGCCGCTGCCGGACGGCCCAACCAGGGCCGTGGTCTTACCGGCCTCCGCGCGGAAAGTGAGGCCATGGAGCACATTCTCGCCGATACGATAGGCGAAATCGACCCCCTCAAAGCTGACCGCGCCGCCGCGCACTTGGAGCGCCGCCGCATTGGGCTTCTCGACCAGCGTTGGCTCTGAATCAAGAAGCTCATACATCAGGCGGACGCTGACGAGCCCTTTTTCAAGCTCAACACCAAGCCGAGCAAGCCGCTTGGCTGGATCATAGGCCAATAGAAGCGCCGTCACGAAAGCGAAGAACGCGCCCCGGTCAGCGCCGCCCTCGATCACCCGCCAGGCGCCATAGACAATGGCCGCTGAGATCGCGAGCCCGCCCAGCGTCTCCATAATGGGCGCGGTGCGCGCGCCGAGGGTTGCGATCTTATCGGCCCGCTGGCGCACGGCATCGATGGTCGCATCCATGCGCGCCTGCATCCGGCCCTCAAGGCCATAGGATTTGACCACGCGCACGCCCTGAGCCGCTTCTTGGACAACGCCCACCATGGCAGACAGGGATTGAACCTCGCTCTGCGCGAGCCGCCGCACGCGCCGGCGCAGCTTGTTGATCGCAAGGATCGCGAAGGGCATCACGAGACCAGACACCACGAACATGATGGGGTCGGATACGATCATAACGGCGAGAAGCCCCACGACCGTCAGAAGGTCGCGGCCGAGCGTTGTGATCACGTTCTGCAGGACATCGCGGGCCGCCTGGGCGTTGTGCGTCACCCGGGTAACGAGATCCGCTGACACATGACTTTGGTAGAAATCGACGCCCTGGGCGAGGAGATGCCGGAAGATCCGTCGCTGCTGGGCTGCGACCACGGCATTGCCGATCCGAGACAGAATGACATTGGCGCCATAGGCCGCGAAGCCCTTGACCATGAACAGCGAAAAGACGGTCACACCGAACCAGACCGCAGCAATCACCGAGTTGTTTGTGAAAACGCCATTGATCAGATCGCGGACGATCCAGGCCGAAAAAGCGGTGCAAAGTGCGACAACCGCCATCAAGGCCATGGCCAGCACATAGCGAGAGGCATAGGCGCTCAAATTCTCCGACAGGAGACGCGCCAGCGTTTCGCTTTTTAGGGGATCACGCTTGAGAAGGAGGGCGAAAAGACCCTTCACGCCGAGCTCGCTGGTAAATGACCGGAACTGTCCCCTATCAGCTTCGCGCGGCGAGACCAAGGCCGGACCGGTGTCCCGCCGCCCGTGCTTGATTGACAGCACCCTCGCTTCGGCGCGACGATGAGTTGCCGTTGTCGGCAACCCATCTCCAGAAACAGGTTACTCATGTCGGACTGGCTTGCACCGGCGCTTGCCTATGCGCGCTCTTGGCTCGAATTCCAGCGGCGCATTCACGAATTGCCCGGCCTTCAATGCGTGGTGGCGAGCAAAAGCGGCGCTACCCTCGATCTCGCGCTCGGTGTCGCTTCGCTCAAATCCGGCGAGGCCTTGACCCCCAACCACCGCCTGCGCGTTGCCTCGCACTCCAAAACCTTCACCGCTGTCGGCATCATGCGGCTCGTTGAGGCGGGCAGGCTTAGGCTTGACGACAAGGCGGGCACCCATATCGCGGGCCTCCATCCTGAGACCGCTGAGGTGACGGTCGCGCAACTCTTGTCCCATGGCGGCGGCATCATCCGGGATGGCGAAGATGCCGGTCATTGGCAGGGGTTCCACGACTTTCCAGATGAAGTGGCACTCCGCGCGGCGCTTAAAGCATCCCCGCTGATCCCGACAAACACGCGCTTCAAATATAGCAATCACGGCTTTGGGCTTGCCGGTTTGATCATCGAAGCCGTCACCGGCGAACCCTTCGGCACATGGATGGCCCGCGAAGTCGTCGCGAAAGCCGGCCTCACCGAAACGCTCCCCGATGCGCCCGTGCCCGATCAAACCCCCTTCGCCGACGGACATGCCGCGCGCCATTTGCTGGGTGCCCGTTATGTCGTACCGATGAACCAGTCGACCCACGCGCTTGCCGCCGCCACCGGCTTTGTCAGCACGGCGCGAGATCTCGCAACCTTCATCGCCCAGATTGATCCTGATGCCACGACCTCGCTCCTGTCGGTCGCGAGCCGGCGCGAAATGATAAGACGCCAATGGAAGGTGCCGGACACTGTGCTTGACCGCCATTATGGCCTTGGAACCATCCATGGTGGCGCGGGTGATAAGGCTTGGTTCGGCCATTCCGGGGTCTTTCCGGGCTGCCAATCGCACAGCTGTGTGGTGCCAGGCCTCGGCGTCACGATCAGCCTCATCGTCAATGCGCCCGATATCGTGCCGGCTTCGATTGTGGACGGGCTGATCGCGATACTCGCAGCGTATAGGCACAAGGGCCCAGCGGCACCCAATCTCGCGGCATGGTCCGGTCGGTGGTGGTCCGGCTGGGGCGCGGTCGATCTCCTGGCTATGGGCCGGACAATTGCGGTCGCCGTTCCTACCCAGCTCAATCCTTTCACAGATGCGAGCGAGATCATCGGGATCTCAGGGGACCGAGGAGTGATCGGCACGGCAACCGGCTTCACCAATCACGGCGAGACCGTGCGCCTCGAACGCGACCCCTCCGGTGCTGTTGCGCGACTATGGCTCGGCGGCATTCGCTATGGGCGCGAGGCCGATATTGCCGAGGCCGTGACCGCCAAATACCACGTGGTCAGGTGAGCGCGCGCCGGCGATCGCTTTGACAGCGCCGCCCTTTCGCGGCATGCGAAGTTCCATGACCAAACCCGCGACCGCCGCCACCATCGACACGCTCTTCGTCACGCATCTCTATCGCGCAGCGCTTGCAGCACGCGAAGCGCGCCCACTCAACGCCGATCTTGAGGCCTGCGCGCGCTCGCTCGCGGTCGACGATGAGGCCGGTATCGCCTGGTCGAAGGCCAATGGCTATCCCGGCTACACCTCCTACGCGTCATTGGACGACCTGCCCTGGCGCTTCCCAGCCTTTGCCGAGCTCGTCGACCATCTCGACGGCCATGTTAGCGCCTTCGCCAAGGTGCTGGAACTCGACCTTGGCGGCGCAAAACTGGTGCTGGACGACATCTGGGTGAACATTCTGCCCCCTGGCGGCTTCCACGGCAGCCATTTGCACCCCCACGCGGTAGTGAGCGGCACCTATTATGTGGCGGTGCCCAAGGGGGCGGCAGCGCTGAAAATCGAGGATCCTCGCCTCGCCATGATGATGGCGGCGCCACCGAAACGGCAGCGCGCGGCGATGCAGAACCGCAGTTTCGTCACCATCGCGCCGAAACCGGGCACGCTGCTTCTGTGGGAGAGCTTTTTGCGCCACGAGGTCCCGCTCAATCAGGGCGAGGACGACCGGATCAGCGTCAGCTTCAACTATCGCTGGGGCTGAAGCGCTTAGTGCAGCCGCGGGCCTTTCAAAAAGGCTTCGCGCGCACCGGATTTGACGGTCAAACTCATCCGGCGGCCCTGGCGCAAGATCGTCAAGGGCACCGAGACCCCCGCCCGCCCCATGGCCCAGAGCCTGCGATAAAACGCCGTAAGCTCGTCCACGGCGGCATCGCCCACCGCCACGATCACATCGCCATCCTCGATGCCGGCAGCCGCCGCAGGCCCACGCGGTGCAGTCGACATGACGGTGAGGCCCTTGGCACCATCGGACGTATAGAGCCCGAGCCAAGGCCGCGAGGGCCGATCCGCACGCCCGAAGCGCACGAGGTCTTTCAGGATCGGCCGCAACAGATCGGTCGGCACCATCATATTGATGGGTACGGGATGGCCGCGCTGGCCCGGCGTCGCCACTTGCAGCGAGCCCACACCGATCAGGTCGCCCGAAGGCCCGATCAGCGCCGTACCACCCCAATAGGGATGACCGGGTGCGGTGAAAATCGCATCGTCCAGGAGATATTCCCAATAGCCCGCGAAGGGCTGGCGGGCGACCACCCGGCCGGCGAGCGCCTTGTCCCTGCCGCCTGCCCCCGCGATCACCACATCGGCGCCAACGGAGGCGTCGCTCGATTGGCCGATTTCCAACATCGGCAGGTTCAGCGCGCCTAACGCCATCACCAGGCCAAAACCGGTCTCGAAATCCACCGCCACCACATGACCCGGCACGATGCGGCCATCACTGGTGCGCAGGAACACCGCCTCCGCTTCCGTCACCAGATAACCGATGGTCACCACGAGGTTTTCGCCGATCACGATGCCATGGCCCGCCCGCTCGGTGCCGAGCGTCGTCGCGGTAAAAGCATCGTCCGGGATGCGCGTGCTCACCCCCACCACCGCGTCCAGCGCGCGGGTGAGGTCAAAGCCATAATCGCCGGGTTGGGGCCGCGCCGGCTCGGGAATGGAAGGATCGTCTGAGGCCATGGGAGGAATGTGAGGACGCGAGCCGGCAAGGTCAATCCGGAAGCGCGCTCAATTCCCATCCCTTTGATCGGCATGGAAGGCGTGGAGCAGGCGATGGAGCACCGGCGCCAGCACGAGGCCGGTGGCGGCCACCACCACAAGCCCGGAGGCAAGCGCATAGACCCCGGCAAAAACCTTGCCCGCAGCGGTTGTTAGCGGCTGCACCGGCCCCATGCCGGAGAGGATCATCGCCGCATTGACGAAGGCGTCGACCCCGCTCATGCCCTCTAGCGCCCCATAGCCGACCATGCCGACCACGAGCATCGCCCCAACGATCCCGGCGGCAGCCAAGGACGCGCGGGTCAGCCGCGACACGAAGCGGTGGGGGGGGGCGAGCGGCTCGGAGCGGTGCTCGAACATCGCCCCTCAGCGCCCGGGCGGGGTGGCGAGCACCTTGTCGCGCGGGATGACGCGCGGACGGCCCTCATCGTCGACAGCCACAAAGATAAAGCTCGCTTCGGTGACTTTTTCGAAGGTTGCGGCCCGAAAACGCTGCGCCCAGGCCTCGATATGGAGCGTCATGGAGGTCCGCCCCACCCGCTCCAAATCGGCATAGACGCAGAGCACATCGCCCACTTTCATCGGCCGGATGAAGGTCATGGCGTCCACCTTAACGGTCACCACGCGGCCGGCCGCATGCTCCACCGCCGCGATGCCGCCGGCCTGGCCCATCCGCGACATCACCCAGCCGCCGAAAATATCGCCGTTCGCATTGGTATCGGCGGGCATCGCCGAAATCCGCAGGGTCAAATCGCCGCGCGGCTTGTCTTGGGTCTCTGGCGCCGCGGGGGTCTTGGGGGTCTCGCTCATGTCGCCGCTCTCATGCCTGTTTCGACCAGCATGCCCCGTCCGGGCGGCGGGGTCGAGGGGTGGGGATAAGCGGGGGGCCTATGACACTTGCACGAGCTTGCAGTCGAAAAATGAGTTTTTGTGCAAAG
>JBAWYY010000094.1:0-8699 GCA_037143285.1 Alphaproteobacteria bacterium
TCTTAAATTCTAAAAGAAAGGCTGAGGAATTGGCTGATTGAGAGTTCCAGTGTTCTCCCCTCGCCGCGATCAAGGGCTGCGGCGAGAGGTGCCACCTTCTCAGCCGCTATACGGCGCGCGGTGTCGCGGATCAAAATCTCTTCGTCGGTGAGGGAGAACAACATGAGTTGCGCCTGAGTCTGAGTGGCAGAGAGTAGGCCCGCGCCCGGCACGAGGGGAAGTCGTCCATTTGTCCGGCGCCGAGAAAACGGGTGGCGAGCTGAGTGAAGGCTTGGCAAAGACGAGAATACCGACGTGACCGAGACGACAGCCATGACTGCGACGAACCCTTCGCCCTCCCCTGAGTCTATGATCACCTCGCTCGATTGGGATCAGATCCGCCAAGAACTTGATGCGCGCGGGGTCGCCGTCATGGGCCGCGTACTCGACGCGGAGACTTGCGCGACCCTTGCGGGCCTCTATCCCCGATCAGAGCTATTTCGCAGCACGATTGTGATGGCCCGCCACGGTTTCGGGCAGGGCGAATACAAATATTTCAGCTATCCGCTCCCGCCTGTCATCGCCGGCCTGCGCGAGGCGGTCTATGCGCGCTTGGCACCGATTGCCAATCGCTGGGCCGAGCTGATGGGTCAGTCCCGGCGCTTTCCGTCAACGCTCGCCGCTTTCCTCGAAGAGTGCCACGAGGCCGGTCAGACGCGCCCGACGCCGCTGCTGCTGCGCTATGGCGCCGGCGACTATAATTGCCTGCACCAGGACCTCTATGGCGAGCATGTCTTTCCGCTCCAGATGGTCATCTGCCTGAACGAGCCGGGGCAAGATTTCGAGGGCGGCGAATTTGTCGTCGTGGAGCAACGCCCGCGTATGCAATCCAAGGCCGAGGTCGTACCGCTGAAGCGCGGCGAAGCCGCGATCTTCGCGGTGAGCCATCGGCCGCACCGGGGATCAAAGGGTATCTATCGCGTGAATCTCAGGCATGGGGTCAGCCGCATTCGCGCGGGCGAGCGGCACACCTGCGGCATCATCTTCCACGACGCCACATAAGGGCGTAGCGCCTATTGGCTCACCACTCCCTGACCTGCGGTTTCGAGGTCAAAGGCTGCGGCGAAGAGGGCCTTGGTATAGTCGCTCTTCGGATTGGCGAAGATCTCGGCGGCGGAGCCCTGTTCCATCACCTTGCCGTTCTTCATGACGATGAGTTCGTCGGCAAGTGCTGCCACCACCTTCAAATCATGGGAAATGAAGAGATAGGTGAGGTCGCGGCGCGTTTGGAGTTCGCGCAGGAGATCGACGATTTGAGCTTGAACCACACGGTCGAGCGCGGATGTCGGTTCGTCCAACAGAACGAAGGCCGGTTCGAGCGCCATGGCACGTGCGATCGCCACGCGCTGACGCTGCCCGCCGGAGAATTCGTGGGGGTAACGGTGGCGCGTTTCGGGATCAATGCCGACATCGGTCAGCGCTTGGACGACGCGGGCATCGCGCTCATCCTCACCCATGTCGGGATGGTGGACCTTGAGCCCCTCGGCCACGATCTCAGCGACCGACATGCGCGGGGAGAGCGATCCGAAAGGATCTTGGAACACCACCTGCATATGCCGCCGGTTCGGCCGCATCGCGGTGAAGCCCAGCCCATCGATGGGCTTGCCGAGGAAGAGAATGCGGCCCTTGGACGAGATGAGGCGCAGGATGGCAAGCCCGAGCGTCGTCTTGCCCGAGCCTGACTCGCCCACAATGCCGAGGGTTTGCCCCTGTTTCACGGCAATCGAAATGCCGTCGACCGCCTTCACATAGCCCACCGTACGGCGCAGGAAGCCGCGCTTGATGGGGAACCAGATTTTCAGGTCCTCAGCCGCAACCACGGTTTGCGCATCAGCGCGCGGCGCGCGGGCGATACGCTTGGGCTCCGCCGCCATCAATTCGCGGGTATAGGGGTGTTCTGGACTGCGGAATATCTGTTCCGTCGGCCCTGCCTCGACGATCACGCCATGGCGCATCACGCAGACGCGGTCGGCGATTTTGCGGACAATGCCGAGGTCATGGGTGATGAACAGGATCGCCATTCCGTGCTCGGTCTGAAGCTCCTTTAGGAGCTTCAAGATCTGCGCCTGCACCGTCACATCGAGCGCGGTCGTCGGCTCATCGGCAATCAAGAGATCCGGCTCGTTGGCAAGCGCCATGGCGATCATCACGCGCTGGCGCTGGCCGCCCGAGAGCTGATGGGGATAGGCATCGAGCCTGGAGGCTGGATCGGGAATACCGACCTTGCCGAGAAGCTCTATGGTGCGCTCGCGGGCGGCGGATTCGCTCATGCCCTTGTGAAGGATCAAGACCTCAGAGACCTGCTTCACCACCGATTGCAGCGGATTGAGCGAGGTCATCGGCTCTTGGAAGACAATGGTGATGTCATTGCCGCGGACCCGGCGCATCTCGTCGTCCGACGCGCTCATGAGGTCGCGGCCCTTGAAGGAGACAACGCCCGAGGGATGGGATGCCGCGGGATAGGGCAAAAGCTTCATGATCGAGAGGGCGGAGACCGATTTGCCCGAGCCGGATTCGCCGACGATTGCCAGCGTCTCGCCGCGATGAAGATCAAAGGAAATGCGGTCGACCGCGACCATCTCGCGCCCGCCCTGACGGAAGGCGACCGAGAGGTCTTTCACGGAGAGGAGCAGTTCTTTCTCGGTCATGGCAGGGCCGCCATCAGATCGGTGAATGCAGGCTCGAAGGGGGTGGCAAAGCGCAGCCCTGTCGGTCGTGGCAAGGCGCGATCATTGGAGACGAACAACCGCACACGCGCCACGAGGGCTGTTGCAAGGTGTAGGGCATCCGGGAGCCCAAGGCCATGGTGCTTGGCGCGCAGTGATGCCGCTTGTTCCAGGACCTCAGGCGACACCGGGCGCACCGAGACCCCGCCATAGCCGCCCGACAGGATCAGCCGATAGGTCTCGACGGTTTCGGGCTCGTTGAAACGCAAGGGCATCACCAGAGTCTCGGCCAAGGTGACGGCGCTGGTGACGAGCGTGAGCCGCTCATCGGCGGCGGCGGTGAGAAGTGCTGCCGCCGGGTTCTCGACATCGGGACGAGACTCCAGGGCCATGATGAAGACATTGGCGTCGCCATAGACGATCGCGCTCATGTCGCTCGGTTCCAGCGTGCCGGCGGCGGCCCGTTGCCCTCGCGGATCCACCTAATGACCGCGACAATATCGTCTGGCCCATCATAGCCGCGATAGCCGGGCCGAGCCTGAAGGCGGGCTTGGAGGGCAGCGATTGAGGGGCGCGACGACAGCGTGAGCGGTTCGGTACCTTGGGCTATTGCTAGTGGCGCCCGCGCGGTGCGCCAGGCGCGTTTGCGCTGCAATGGACCCGCCTCTTCGCCCGGTGGCCGGCCGATGTCGCTCATCGACGCCAGCCCCTTATGATTTCGGCGCGACTGCCGCCGGAGCAGCAGCTGCCCCATGACCGAAGGGGCATACGCCGGTGAGCGGACGCCCGTCGCGCCCCACAGGCGGCGACTTCATCAGAAGGTTTGCCATGGCCTCATCCGGCGTTTCGCCGGCTGCGATCCAGTCTGGCGGATTATCCCAGAACAAGGCCGCCTCGCCATCGCTGCCGGAAGGCCCTGCTGACAAGCAGGCTGCGGCGCGCATGGTGCCGAACTCGAGTTGATCGCCCCGGCTGATCGCAAGGAAGCGGCCTCGCGAATACATGCCGCCATAGCGATCTTCGAGGATGACGAGCGGGCGATGAAGTGCAGCGCTTTTCATGGGGAACCCTCAGCTAAAGGTCTTGCGGGGATCAAAGGCGTCGCGAACGGCTTCGCCCACGAAAATGAGGAGCGAGAGCATCAAGGCTACCGTGAAGAAGGCAGTGAGCGCCAGCCAGGGCGCTTGCAGGTTGGACTTGCCCTGTTGCAGGAGCTCGCCGAGTGACGGTGAGCCGACCGGTAGCCCGAAGCCGAGGAAATCCAGCGCGGTGAGCGTCATCACGCTGCCCGAGAGGATGAAGGGCAGGAAGGTGACGGTCGCAACCATCGCATTGGGCAGGAGGTGGCGGCGCATGATGACGGCGGCCGAGACGCCAAGGGCGCGGGCGGCCGTGACATATTCGAAATTGCGCGCGCGCAGGAACTCAGCGCGCACCACCCCCACCAGCGACACCCAGGAGAACAGCAGGAGAATGCCGAGCAGCACGAAGAAGCTGGGGATCAGCACGGACGAGATGATCAGGAGCAGGTAGAGCGAGGGAATTGCGGTCCAGATCTCGATGAAGCGCTGGAACAGGAGATCGGTCCAACCGCCGAAATAGCCCTGCACGGCGCCTGCCGCGACACCGATCACCGAGGAGATCAGCGTCAGCGCCAACCCGAACAGAACGGAAATGCGGAAGCCGTAGATGATGCGTGCGACCACGTCGCGGCCCTGGTCATCGGTGCCGAGCCAGTTCCAATTGCCGACTGCGCAATAGCTCGATCCCGCAGGCCGTTGCGAGCGCGGTAGCCGCTCGGCCTCAGCGCAATTCGGCAGCCGCTCGCGCTGTGCCCAGGTGGGCGCGCTGGGGAAGGGCGTCACCGGGTCCTTCACCGTGCTCTGATAGGAATGGCGGATCATCGGCCAGATCAGGGTCGCTTTCTTCTCGTCGAAGAGATCAAGCAGGAAGGCATCCTTGAAATCGGCGGGCGTATCGAATTCGCCGCCAAGCGCGCTTTCCGAATAGGTGAAGATGACGGGGAAATAGTTCTTCCCCTCCATATGGATATAGATCGGCCGGTCATTGGCGATGAGCTCGGCGACGAGCGTCACAAAGAATAAAACCATGAACAGCCGGAAACTCCAGAAGCCCCGGCGGTTGGCCTTGAAGTTAGCGATGCGGCGCTGGTTGAGCGGCGAGAGGCGCGGGCGCGGCACCCTCACAGGGACGGCGGTCGTGGTTGCTGCATCCATGGTTCAGACCTCCCTCGCCTCGAAATCGATGCGCGGATCGACCCAGGTATACATGAGGTCGGAGATGAGGTTCACCACCAAGCCGACGAGCGAGAAGATGAAGAGGGTGGCGAAGACGACCGGGTAATCGCGGTTCAGCACGCTCTCAAAGCCCAGGAGGCCGAGGCCGTCGAGCGAGAAGATCGTCTCGATCAGCAGCGATCCCGTGAAAAAGGCGTGGACGAAGGCGCCGGGGAAGCCGGCAATGATGATCAGCATGGCATTGCGAAAGACGTGGCCATAGAGCACCTGCCGCTCGTCCAGGCCCTTGGCGCGCGCGGTCATCACATATTGCTTGCGGATCTCATCGAGGAACGAGTTCTTGGTGAGCAAGGTCATGGTGGCAAAGGAGCCGATCGCCATGGCGGTGAGCGGCAAGGCCAAGTGCCAGGCGTAATCGAGGATGCGGGCGGGCCAGCTCATTTGCGCCCAATTGTCTGAGGTCAGCCCCCGCAGCGGGAACAGATCGAGGAACGATCCGCCGGCGAACAACACGATGAGCAGGATCGCGAAGAGAAATCCCGGGATCGCGTAGCCGACGATGATGACGGCGGAGGTCCAGACATCGAAGCGCGAGCCGTCGACCATGGCCTTGCGGATGCCGAGCGGGATCGAGATGAGATAGGTGATAAGGGTCAACCACAGGCCGAGCGAGATCGAAACCGGCAGCTTCTCCTGGATCAGCTGGATCACCGAGACGTCGCGAAAATAGCTCTTGCCGAACTCGAACCGCGCATAATTCCAGATCATCAAGCCAAAGCGCTCGTGGGCCGGCTTATCAAAGCCGAACTGCTTCTCGAGCTGGGCGATGAATTGGGGGTCGAGCCCCTGGGCGCCGCGATAGCCCTTAGCTGCGGCATCGGCCGCATTGGCGCCTGCGGCCTGCGCCGCGTCAGCCCCTCCGCCCGAGACGCGTTGGGTCGCCGAGACATCATTGCCGGTCAATTGCGCGATGACCCGCTCCACCGGGCCGCCGGGGGCGAATTGGATCACCACGAAAGAGACGAGCATGATGCCGAACAGGGTCGGGATCATCAGCAAGAGGCGGCGAAGAATATAGGCGAGCATTGAGGGTCCGGATGACCGAGGGATTCGCTGGGTTCATTGATATTAGGGCATTGCGGTTGAAAGTCGCCTGCCACAACGGGGCGTGACATTCATTCCGTCAGATTAAGCCCCTCGTCCCAATAGGGCACCGGCCCGTAGAGGGCCGCCAGCCAATCGATGAAGACCCGCACCTTTTGAGCCAGGAACCGGCGGGTCGGATAAACCGCGTGGACCCCGACCCGCCGCGAGGTGCGATAGGCGGGCAGCACCACCACGAGCCGACCGTCTTTCAGCTCCGGGCCGACATCCCAGGTCGAGCGCAGCGCAATGCCAATTCCGGCCAGGGTCGCCTCGCGGATCACTTCGGACGAATTGGTCTTAAGCGGCCCGTTGAGCCTGACAATCACCGGCCCCTCGGGCCCCTCCAGGCGCCAAGTGTCCGAATTGTGCGAGAGGAGCGCATGTCCCGGCAGATCGGCAATGGTCGCGGGCGTCCCCCGCTCAGCGAGATAGGCGGGAGAGGCGACGAGAAAGCGGTGATTGGGGGCAAGCCTGCGCGCGACAAAGGATGAATCGTCCAGTTCGCCGATGCGAACGGCCAGATCATAGCTCTCGCCAACAATGTCGACAAAGCTGTCGGAGAGTTCGAGGTGAACAATGAGATCGGGATTGGCTGACAGGAATGAGGTCAAATGCGGCGCGATATGCATGCGCCCGAAGGAGGTTGGCGCCGACACCCTCAGGGTTCCGCGTGCGAGCGACGAGCGGCGGGTGACATAGGCCTCGGCCTCGTCGATGGAGGCGAGGATCGCTACCACGCGCTCATAATAGCCCTGCCCGGCCTCGGTCAGCGATAGTTGTCGGGTGGTGCGCTGAAGGAGTCTCGTGCCCAATCGCTCTTCGAGGCGGCGGATGCGCTTAGACACCACGGCCGGCGAAAGCGCCATCTCGCGACCTGCCGCCGACATGCTGCCGGCCGTCACCACGCGGGCAAAGACTTCCAAATCTGCAAGTGGACTCACGCATGAGCCTCCATCTTTTCCGTCACGGCAATAATCTTGGCCTTTTTGCCGGTCTATCGCCAGTGAGCGCTTGCGCTATAAATGGTGTCATCAACGGCCGAAGTGAGCCGCTCGGAGGGATCGATGAGCATCGCGTTTCCGACACCGCGTCCTGACGTCCTCGCCAAGCGCGATCAGGTGATCGCGAAGCTCAAGGAAATCGTGCCCGGTGAGGGCGTGATCACCGAGGAAAAAGAGCGCCGGGCCTTTGAGACCGATGCGCTCACCTCCTATCGACGACTGCCCATGGTGGTTGTTTTGCCGGAAACGACCGAGCAAGTGGCTGAGATCATGGCTTTTTGCCACGCTGAGGGCGTGCCCGTGGTGGCGCGCGGCGCCGGCACCTCGCTCGCAGGCGGCGCCATCCCGCAAGAAGATGCCGTTGTGCTCGGCGTCTCCAAGATGAACCGGGTCCTCGATATCTCCTACGCCGACCGCGTGATGCGCGTGCAGTCCGGCATCACCAATCTCGCGATCTCCGGCGAGGTCAGCCATGCCGGGTTCTTCTATGCGCCGGATCCGTCGAGCCAGCTTGCCTGCACCATTGCCGGCAATGTCGCGATGAATTCCGGTGGCGCCCACTGCCTGAAATATGGCGTCACCACCAATAATGTCCTGGGTGTGCGGCTTGTGACGGTTGAAGGCGAAATCGTCGATATCGGCAGCGGTGCCCTGGATGCGGCAGGTTATGACCTCCTCGGCCTCATTGTCGGATCCGAGGGCCAGCTTGGCGTCGTCACCGAGGTGACGGTGCGGATCCTGCGCGCGGCTGAAGGCGCGCGGCCCGTGCTCTTCGGGTTTGATGAGATCGGCCAGGCCGGCCAGACGGTTGCCGACATTATCGGCGCCGGGATCATCCCGGTGGCGATTGAATATATGGACCGCCAAGCCATCGAGATTTGCGAGGCCTTTGCCCATGCAGGCTATCCGCTGGATGTGGAGGCCATGCTGATCATCGAAGTCGAAGGCTCGGAAGACGAGATGGCCGCGAGCCTTGCGCGCATCGTCGAGATTGCCCGGCGCAATGGCGTGAAGGTGGTGAAAGAATCCAAGTCCGCCATGGAAACGGCGGCGATCTGGAAAGGCCGCAAGTCCGCCTTCGGCGCGACTGGTCGGGTGGCCGATTACATCTGCATGGATGGCACGATCCCCACCGGGCGGCTGCCGGAAGTGCTCGACGGTATCGACCGCATCGTGAAGGGCTATGGGCTCAAGGTCGCAAACGTCTTCCATGCGGGCGATGGCAACCTCCACCCCCTCGTCATGTTCAATGTGAACGACCCCGAGGAACAGGTTAAAGCCGAGCATGCGGGCGAAGATATCTTGCGGCTCTGCGTCAAGGTGGGCGGCTGCCTCACCGGCGAGCACGGGGTGGGGATCGAGAAGCGTGACCTGATGCGCGAGCAATTCACGGAGGTGGACCTCTTGCAGCAGACCCGGGTCAAGACCGCCTTCGATCCGAAGTGGATCCTCAACCCCGCTAAGGTGTTCCCACTCGACGCCCCGCGCGAAGCCGCCTGATCGTTTTTTGCTGCTCGCAACCGGGCACCCTTTTTTGACAAGACCTCAAAACCATGCCCGATCGTAAAGCCGTTCACGAACCGACCAGT